>DASQCE010000422.1:0-4480 GCA_035634855.1 Mycobacterium sp. | reverse complement strand
GGACGCGATCCTGCATGTGCTGGCCCGCGATATGCGCCATCTCGAGGAGGCACTGGAACGCATCCGTTCCAGTGCCGATATCGAGCGCAGTGAGAGCATCGTGGTGCTGTCGAACATCATCGAGCGCCGGCCGTGAGGCTGACACAACCGCAGGGTGGCGGACATCTGGCAGACGCCATCGTGTAGAAAACCCCACGTGAGCACATCTGGGGGCATCGTCATCGTCGGCGGCGGACTGGCTGCCGCGCGAACCGCGGAGCAGCTGCGCCGTTCCGAGTACTCGGGGCCGGTCACCATCGTCAGCGACGAGGACCATCTGCCGTACGACCGGCCGCCGCTGTCCAAGGAGGTGCTGCGCGCCGAGACCGACGACGTCACTCTCAAGCCCGCCGAGTTCTACGACGAGCACGACATCACGATGCTGCTCGGCAAGGCCGCGCGAACGGTGGACACCGACGCGAAAACGGTGACGCTGGCCGACGGCAGCTCGATTGATTACGACGAGCTGATCATCGCAACGGGCCTGGTGCCCAAGCGGATTTCGTCGTTCCCGGATCTGCCGGGCATCCACGTGCTGCGGTCCTTCGACGAGAGCCTGAAGCTACGCAGCGAGGCGGGCTCGGCGCGGAATGCGGTCGTCGTCGGCGCCGGATTCATCGGCTGCGAGGTGGCGGCCAGCCTACGCGGTCGTGGCGTCGACGTCGTCCTCGTGGAGCCGCAGCCGGCACCGCTCGCGTCGGTGCTCGGTGAGCAGATCGGGTCGCTGGTGGCGCGTCTGCATCGCGCCGAAGGCGTAGACGTGCGGTGTGGCATCGGGGTCGCCGAGGTCCTCGGAACCGAGAAGGTCGAGAAGGTCAAGCTGAGCGACGACGCCGAACTCGATGCCGACCTCGTAGTTGTCGGCATCGGGTCGCACCCTGCGACGGCCTGGCTGGAGGGCACCGGCATCGCGGTCGACAACGGCGTGGTTTGCGATGCGGTCGGCCGGGCCAGCGCACCGCATGTATGGGCGATCGGCGACGTTGCATCCTGGCGCCATACAGCGGGACACCAAGTGCGCGTGGAACATTGGAGCAACGTCGCCGACCAGGCACGCGCCATGGTGCCTGCGATGCTTGGCCAGGACGCGCCTGCTGCCGTCACGGTGCCGTACTTCTGGAGCGACCAGTACGACGTCAAGATCCAGTGCCTCGGTGAACCGGAGGCCACCGACATCGTGCACGTCGTCGAGGACGACGGGCGCAAGTTCCTGGCGTTCTACGAGCGCGACGGCGTGGTCGCCGGGGTGGTCGGCGGCGGCATGCCGGGCAAGGTGATGAAGGTCCGCTCCAAGATCGCTGCGGGCGCTCCGATCGCCGACGTCCTCTAGTGATTTCGGCGTGATGGGTCGCGCTCAGCGCAACTGATCACGCCGAAATCGCACTAGAACTCGCCGAGGTAGAAGCGCGAGCCCTGATCATCGGTGCACTGCGCCATCGTCCCGTACGGCTGCTGTGACGGCTCCTCGATGACCGTGCCGCCGGCTTCGCGTACCCGGGTCACGGCGGCGTCGATGTCTTCGACGGTCCACATCGGCACGGTCACCTGCGTGGTGCTGCCACCCGCGACGCCTGCCATCGGATGGGTCTGCTGAACTCCCCAGCCGTCGTCGATACGGCCGGGCTCGAAGGTCCAGTACAACACGCGGCTGTAGAACGCCTTGAAGGCCGCCGAGTCGGCCACCTCGTAGGTGATGTACGAAAGTTCGCCTGGCCCGGTGCCATTGAGCGCGGGGCGTGGCTCACCGGGAACCGGCTGGAACACGGCGAACGCCGTACCCTGCGAGTCGGTGGCGCCAAGGACGGTGCCGAAGTCGAACTGCTGCGGTTCGTCGACGGTGCCGCCGCCGTCCAGGATGGCCTGGCGCGCGCCCTGCAAATCGGCGACCGCATAGCAGCAGAACAGCGTGCGCGGTCCGGCCACGCTGAAGATCCCGATGTGTTGCGTGGTGTTGGTGACTTCATGGCTCGACGGGTCGTGTGTCCACCCGAGCACGTGACCGTAGAACGCCGCGGCGCGGTCGGCGTCGGGCGTCCACACCGAGACGTAGCCGACGTCCCCGTGCTGGATCGGCGTTGCGGCTCCGGTCACCGGTCCGCTGAGCATCCAGCGATGCCCGAACGGATCGATGATCGTGGCGTTGCGCGCTCCGTAGTTCTCGTACGGCTCCCGCTGCACTTGGGCGCCGCGGTCGCGGGCCCGTTCCAGCGTTGCGTCCGTGTTGGCGACGTGCAGCATCAGGCTCACCGAAGTCGCTTGTGGGCTAGGCGCTTTCAATCCGAGCTCGGGGTACTCGTCGGCGAGGTAGAGTACGCCGTCCCCGATCGCCAGCTCGGCGTGCCCGATGCGGCCGTCGTCCATCTCGAACGGTTCTCCGACCACCGCAGCGCCGAGGGTGTCTACGTACCAGGCGATTGCCTCACGCGCGTTCGCGACTGAAAGGTACGGCAGCGCGGCGGGCCGCGGGGGAGCGGACGCGACGGGTTCGACCGCGGGCTCGTTGAGTTCGGCGATGGCTGTAGTTGTGCCACTCATGACAACTCCTTGCGTTCGATTCGGAAGGGACACTGCGGATTCCAGGCGCGCGCGAAGGCGCGCCGCGAACGCCGGATCGGGCTGGACCGGAAGCTCGTCGCCATGCAGCACGCTCAGCGGATCGTGGCTGTTGTTCATGACTTCCCTCCTTCCGGCTCCGGATAGTGAGATCTGAATGCGCGGCGGGCGCGCACCAACAGTGCCTCGGTGGCGTGCACGGTGCGGCCGATCAACTCCGCGCACTCCGGCACCGAGCAGTCGTCCATGTAGCGCAGCGCCAGTACCGTGCGGTGCTGCTCGGGCAACCTGGCCAGCACGCTCTCGGCGACGATGCGGTCCAGCGCCGCGTCCCAGTCGTCGGCCGGGCTGACCGGTTCGGGCAGCTCGGCCACCGGGACGCTGAACCGGTCGTGCCGACGCCGGTAGTGGTCGGCGAGCTTGTGCCGTGCCACCCCGAGCAGCCACGGCAGGGTCATCGGCGGTGGCGTGTCCTTGCGGGCAGCATCCATTGCCGCCAGAAAGGTCTCCGACGTCAGGTCCTCGGCCGTTCCGCGGTCGCCGCAGCGCCGGACGAAATACCCGTACACGACCGGCAGTGCGTCGTCGTACAGCGCCAGCAGGGCCCGCGGAGCGTCGTTGCCATCCGGTTCGGCACTCACACCCTTATCGTCGCCGCTGCGGCCCTAACTCCGACGCCCCAATCGAGGATTTTTTCGGCGGCCCTTCTCGTCCAGCGCCGACAACCCGTCGCTGACCGTGTCGAACGCATCGCCCAGTGCCTGGGCCAGCGTCACCGACTCGTCGGCCAGCCAGCTCTCGTAGGCCGATAGCGCGACGCCGAGCATGGTCCACGCAACGGTCTGCGGCACGATGTCTTCCACCTTGGCGCCAAGGCGCTCCGCCACGAATGCGGCGACGACGGCGCGCCACCCGGCATACATGGTCATCGAATACGCCTGCAGCGCAGCGGTCTCCAGGATGACGCGCATCCGTTGCCGGTGCCTGGCGGTCTCCTGCTCGTCAAAGCTGTTGAACGCCAGCAGCGCTGTGCGCAATGCCTCCTCGATCGGGACATCGGATTTCAGGTCGTTGAGCAGGTCACGCATGTGGTTCAGGTGCGCATCGAAGTCGCCCCACGGTAGAGCGTTCTTGGACGGGTAGTAGCGAAACAGGGTGCGGCGCCCGATGCCGGAGGCCTCGGCGACATCGTCGACGCTGACCTCGTCGAAGCCGTGAGCGGCGAACAGGTCGATGGCCACATTGCTGATGTGGTCCCACGTCGTGGAGCGCCGCCGGCCAACCCGGTGCTGGGAACCCGGCGGCATGAACCACACCCTTTCATTTCGGCACTCGATGCCATATTATTGCGACCTCGGTCACATTGTCGAGACTCAACGCGACGAAAGGTGCTGTTCATGGAGCCTAACCAAGAAGTAGGAACCGAGGCCGGAGCCGCAGCTGCGGCGACATCAGGCGGTGAACTCGTCACCGAGACTTTGGTCGAAGAGGTGTCGATCGACGGGATGTGCGGGGTCTACTGACGTGTCGACGCCTGCGGCGGCCTTCGATCCGGACCTCAGCTGGCGGCTGCATCACCAGGTGGCGGTGCGGCCCGAGCCCTTCGGTGCGCTGCTGTATCACTTCGGTACGCGCAAGCTGTCGTTCCTGAAAAACCGGACGATCGTCGAGGTGGTCAATTCGCTAAACGACCACCCTGACGCCCGCTCGGCGTGTCGTGCCGCCGGCATCGACGACGCGCAGCAGGCGCCATATCTGCACGCGCTCGGCGTGCTGGCCCAGTCCAAGATGCTCGTGAAAGAAGAAGAGCATGACCCCGCCTGATTCGGCGCTCGCGCCGGTGACTGATTCGGCGCCCGCGCCGGTCGTACAACCGGTACCCCGGCTG
>DASQCE010000421.1:0-2376 GCA_035634855.1 Mycobacterium sp. | reverse complement strand
GTCCTCACCGTGTCGGTAGCGCTGCAGCGTCGGGCGCTAGTCTGACCGGGTGCCCGTACTTGACAAGTTCCGACTCGACGACAAGGTCGTCATCGTCACCGGTGCGTCGTCCGGTTTGGGGGTGTCGTTCGCCCAGGCGTGCGCGGAGGCCGGTGCAGACGTGGTGCTGGCGGCGAGGCGCGCGGACAAGCTCTACGCCACATCGCGTCTCGTAGAGTCGGCCGGCCGACGTGCATTGACGGTCGCCACGGACGTCGCCGATCCGGCGCAGTGCCAGGCGATGGTGGATGCGGCGGTGAACGAGTTCGGCCATGTCGATGTGCTGGTCAACAACGCCGGGGTGGGCACCGCGGTGCCGGCCACGCGCGAGACCCCCGACGAGTTCCGCGCCGTCATCGACATCAACCTGAACGGCTCATACTGGGCCGCACAGGCGTGCGCAAAGGTGATGCAGCCGGGTAGCTCCATCGTGAACATCTCCAGCGTGCTCGGCATCACGACGGCCGGATTGCCGCAGGCCGCGTACAGCGCGAGCAAGGCCGGGATCTCGGGGCTGACCCGGGATCTGGCTCAGCAGTGGGGCTCTCGGAAGGGCATCCGCGTCAACGCGATCGCACCGGGGTTTTTCGAGTCCGAGATGAGCGACGCGTACAACCCCGGCTATATCGAAAGCCTTAAACCGCGAGTGTTGTTGGGCCGCATGGGTTATCCGGTCGAGCTGGCCGCGACTCTTGTGTGGCTCATCTCCGACGCCGGCGGCTTCGTCACCGGGCAGACCATCGTTGTCGACGGCGGCGTGACGATCACCTGATCGGTACTACCGCGCCGATGAATGACTACACGCTGCGACCCTTAGCGTTTGTTGAATCTCCGCTGACCGAGCCGCAAGCGGCCCCACGCCAGGGTGACGAAGGCTCGCCGGACTGCTGGCTGATATTCAACCCTGACGTGCGGCCCGCGCTCGATGGCCTGCATCCCGGCGACGACATCGTCGTGATCACCTGGCTGCATCTCGCGGACCGAACCGTCCTGCAGGTGCACCCGCGGGGCGATGCGAGCCGGCCAATTCGCGGCGTGTTCGCCACGCGTTCGCAGCATCGGCCGAACCCGCTTGGCGTCCACGTGGTTACGATTCTCGGCGTCGACAACCTGCGCATGCGCGTACACGGCCTCGAAGCTGTCGACGGGACACCGATTGTGGACATCAAGCCGGTCCTCGAACCGCGTGGGAAACGCTAGACGGCTATGAGGCCATCGCGTCGAACAGCCTTGCGATCTGGGCGGGTGCCACATCCACGTTGCACTGCAGGCGCAGGGAGCGCAACGGCTGTGCAATGCCTTGCAGGTCGGCCCACTCCTGCGGATGGCCGACGAAATACGCCCGAATCGAGTTCTCACCCTCCCCTGCGGGCAGCGCGCCGGCGTTGGTCACGACGTCATTCGCGCCTTGATGGCTGGCTAGATAAGCGCCGGTCGCACTGGCCACCGAACCAAGCTCGTTGCTCAGCTCCGCTGCGGTGCATTGAGGCTGAGCGGACGCCGTCGGTAACGCGATCGTCGCGGCTACCAGTCCCCCAAGCACGCCGGCAGCAAGTACACCGAAAGCTCCGCGCTGAATAGTCATGTTTGATGTGCTCATTTCCGCCCCTTTTGAATTCGCTTCCCCACTATCTTCCCGACGCCAGGGGTCATCTACCCCGGTTTCCGCAAATCCAAGCCAGTTCTGCCGGTTGATCGTTAACTGCCAGCCTTCCCACGCAACTGGCGGAGATGCAGTATTCGAAATGTGCGATGTTCGCCTTCGCGTGGAATCGACTTCCGCCAAGTCGCGGGTACCGAACATCGCCGCAAGAGCCTCCGCTCACACTGCGTTCAGCGAGAAGGAAATTCAGAACTCGATGCTGCGACCGCGTAGACGAGCGCGGACTTTCCGCCGAGTGGTAGCGGAGTCGTGATGCCTATTTGCTCTTCTTGGGAAAGTGGGGACGCAAAGCGGCGGCGAGGATGCGGTCGAGTGTCCGGTCGGGCAGGATGCGTACCAGGGGGATCAGTGCGGCGTCGCGGCCGACGGTGTAGCGGGTGCGCGGCTTGCGCGCCGTCACTGCCTTGGCGATCACCTTGGCCGCGGCCTCGGCGGGCAGCCCCGCCTTCGTCGACGACACGGCCTGCGCGTTGACCGCGTGCACCAGCCTGCCGTAGCGCTGGTTTTGTTCAGGCGTCATGGCCGACATCAGCTCGTCGGCGGTGGCGATCGCCCGGTCGAGCATTTCCGTACGCACTGCGCCAGGCTCGACGACTACCACGCCGACACCCACCGTGGCGAGTTCGCGTCGCAGCGAATCACTGACCGCTTCGAGTGCGAACTTCGTTGCCGCG
>DASQCE010000420.1:0-3195 GCA_035634855.1 Mycobacterium sp. | reverse complement strand
GAAGGCGCAGGCGCGCGCCACCGATCCGTTGGCGGCCCGGATCATCGACCGCTGCGACTCCATGTCACCGGAGGCGATGCTGGATCTACACGGTGTGCTTCGCAATCCGCACGCGCCGACGCAGGAACCGGGGCTGATACCGGAAGTCCCCACAGACGTGGACTGGTGGGATCCCATGGCGGACACCGCGGTACACCCGGAACTGGACGCGATTCTCGTCAACGGCACCCGGGTGACCCGTGGCAGCCGGGTCCGGCTGCGGCCGTCGCGCAGGGCCGATGCCCAGGACCTCTTCTACACCGACAAGATCGCGCGCGTCACCTCGGTGCACGAGGACGTCGACGGCGACCAGCACGTCGGCGTTGTCCTCGAGGATGATCCGGCCGCCGACCTGCACGACTGGTATGGCCGCTACCTGTACTTCGCACCCGACGAGGTGGAACCACTCATCGAAAGGAGTTCGAAATGAACGTAGTGGGTTGGGTCGCCTTAGGCGTCGTCGTTGTCGTTGTGGTCGCGGGAGCGACAGTAGGAGTCCGATCTATCCCGGATGCCCAGCGGTACCTGAAGATCCGCCGCATGTAACTGTCAGCGAGGTGTAACCACGTCCCGAATCCTGGTAGCCGGGATCGGCAATATTTTCCTCGGGGACGACGGCTTCGGCCCCGAGGTGATGCGTCACGTCCCCCAACAGCTCGCCAGTCCGCGCGTTCAGCTGGTGGACTACGGCATCAGGGGCATGCACCTGGCATATGACCTGCTCGACGGATGCGAAGCGCTCGTCCTCGTCGACGCAATCCCCAGCCGGGGGGCGCCGGGCACCCTTCATGTCTTCGAGGCCGACCATGAAAGCCTGACCGCCACAGCGGGTTTCGATGCGCACGCGATGGACCCAGGAGCAGTTTTCGCGAGCCTGAACGCGCTCGGCGGCACACCGCCCTACACAGTGGTGATCGGCTGCGAGGCCGCGAACGTCGAAGAGGGCATCGGCCTGTCTGACGAGGTCGCGGCCGCTGTACCCGAAGCGGTGCGGGCGCTCGAAGACGTCATCGCGCGGCTGCTGGCACCGGTAAAGGAGAGCTGACAATGTGTCTTGGCATCCCGGGACAGGTCGTCCGAATGCTGGACGGCTATGGCGACCAGCTCGCACTCGTCGATGTCGCGGGTGAGCACAGGAAGGTCAATGTCGGGATGCTGCCCGAGGAGACCTTCTCAGCCGGCGACTGGGTGATCATCCACATGGGTTTCGTCGTCGAGAAGACCGACAAGGCGGGCGCCGACGCCGCGATGGAAGGCCTTGAACTGATGGGCAGAGGCAGAGACACCGAGGCGTCACCATGACGGCGCGGCGCCGGTTACGTGTCTGCGTACACGGGGTGGTCCAAGGGGTGGGCTTTCGCCCGTTCGTCTACACCACGGCGGCCGCCCTCGGGTTGTCCGGCTCGGTACGCAACGACACCTCCGGCGCCATCGTCGAGGTGGAGGGCGATCCCGCCGAAATCGAACAGTTCCTCGCGCGGTTGCGTGACCGACCGCCGCCGTTGGCCGTCATCGAATCGATTGAGACACACGATGTCCCGCCAGTCGGTGGTACCGGATTTGCCATCGCCGACACGTCGCGGTCCGACGGTGGCCGCACGCTGGTCTCCCCCGACGTCGCCATGTGCGCGGACTGCGCGGCCGAACAACGCGACCCAGCCAACAGGCGCTACCGCCACGCCTTCGTTAATTGCACCAACTGCGGCCCGCGCTTCACGATCATCGCTGCCCTGCCCTACGACCGTGCCTCCACCACCATGGCGTCCTTCGCGATGTGCGCCGAATGCGCCCGCGAATACACCGACCCCGCCGACCGGCGCTTCCATGCCCAACCCGTCTGCTGCCCGAACTGCGGACCGGTGCTGCGGTACCGCGACGGCGACGGTGGCCTGATCGACGGCGACGATGCACTGCCGCGGGCACGTCAGTTGCTGCGCGACGGCGGCATCCTCGCGGTCAAGGGCCTCGGCGGATACCACCTGGCTTGCGACGCCAACGACGAGCGGGCGGTCGCCGAGCTGCGAAGGCGAAAGCGGCGCGGCGACAAGCCGTTCGCCGTCATGTTGCCCGATCTGCCGACGGCATGCGCTATCGCCGACGTCGATGCACCGTCCGCTCGGCTACTCGCCGGCCCCCAGCGACCGATCGTGCTGGTGCCCCGCCGGCGCGATGCGCGGATCGCCGACGCGGTGGCGCCGCACAACCCCGACCTCGGTGTCATGCTGGCGTACACGCCCCTGCACACGCTGCTGTTCGGCTTGCCGGGCGATGCCGCAGGGCCGCCCGTGCTCGTGATGACGTCCGGCAATCTCGGCGGAGAGCCGATCTGCTTCACCGACGACGATGCGCTCGAACGGATTTCGCATCTCGCCGACGGCTGGCTGATGCACGATCGGGCCATCCTGGTGCCGTGCGACGACTCCGTCGTACGGGTTGTAGACGGCGTCGAGTTGCCGATCCGGCGCTCGCGCGGTTATGCGCCGCTGCCCATCGCGTTGCCGGTGGAGGTGCCGCCGACGATGGCGGTCGGGGCCGACCTGAAGAACGCGATGGCGGTCGCGGACGGGAAGTATGCCTGGTTGAGCCAGCACATCGGCGACATGGACGACCTCGCGACGCTGTCCGCGTTCGACGCGGCGCAACAGCACCTGCAGAAGCTGACTTCGGTCGAACCCGAAGTGCTTGTGGCCGACGCCCATCCGCTGTACCGGTCGACCGCATGGGCACATCGCAACGCAGCGGGGCGCCCGGTTCGGACAGTGCAACACCACCACGCCCACATTGCCGCGGTGATGGCCGAGCACGGCCTGGACGGCTCCCAGCATGTGCTCGGGTTCGCCTTCGATGGAACGGGTTACGGACCCGACGCGGCTGTGTGGGGCGGCGAGGTGCTGCTCGCCAACTACAAGGGCTACCAACGACTGGCGCAACTCTCCTACGTGCCGCTCGCCGGCGGTGACATCAGCGTGCTGCGCCCCTACCGGATGGCGCTGGCCCATCTGTGGGTGGCGGGAATCGCGTGGGAGCCGGATCTGCCGCCGGTGGCAGCCTGCCCGGCCGATGAACTGCGGGTGTTGCGCCATCAGCTCGAGACGGGCCTGGGCTGCGTGCCGACATCCAGCATGGGCCGGCTGTTCGACGCGGTGTCCGCACTCA
>DASQCE010000419.1:0-3372 GCA_035634855.1 Mycobacterium sp. | reverse complement strand
AGGCCCTCCAGCGCATCAAGCAGCCGGAAGTAGCGTTGCGACCGCATCGCCGTCAGCGACCGCCGCAGGCCGGACTTATAGTGCTTCTTGGCGCCCTCGACCAGCCGCTCCCGCACCGGGCCTCGGGCCAGTTCCTCGGGTAGTTCATCGAGCGCCCGCTCGTAGCGCTCGGCAAGCACCTCAGCGTCGCGCGCCACTCCCAGAACTGCCGCCAATTGCCGCAACTCGTCGAGGATCCATGCATCGTCGGTGATGCCGAACGCGCCCTCCGAAGCCTGCAACAAGCTGCGAATCTTGCGTGTGATCACCCGCATTTGATGCACCGAGTCGTACGCGTCGGCCCGCACCGCGCGGTCCCACACCAGTAGCTGTTCCACCTGCTCGGCCACCGCGCGGTGCACCGGGTCGGCCGGCGGCTCGACCGCATCCGGTCCGTCTGGGTCCTCGCCGTCGAGGACCCGCGCAAGCTTCGAACCGTGGCCGGCCGGGACCGCGCCCGCATCCAGCAGCCGGTTCGACAGCCTCTCCAGAAGGCCGCGATCGGCACCCTCGGCCAGCTCCAACTCCCATTCGCGCCACCGCTGCTCGGACTCCTCGTCGTCTGCGGCGCGCGCCACGACGTCGTCGTCGCAGAACTCCGCCAGCGCGACGCCGTCGGGTCCGTACAGCAGGTCGACCGTCCGGCTGGTCGAGATGCGCGCGACGGGCCCGACCGGGCGATCACGGACGATGGCCAACACGACGTCCAGCAATTCGTCCGGGACGGTGTCGTTGCTCTCGTCGCCGAGTGGCACCCTGACCTCGGTCCTGGCATCTGGCCCTGCCGGCAATTTGAGGTGCCAACCGGCGTCGGTGCCCCCGGTGCGGCGGCGCAACGTGACTCGGTGTGTGGCGAGATCGTGGGCCGGCGTGTCGAAGTAGACGGCGTCGAGCTGCTGCGACGGGGACCGCTCCACGCGTGCGATCGACGACAGCCCCTCGAACGACGGGCTCACGGTCGATTCGAATACCTCGAACTTGCGCTCGACCTCCAGATACCTGGAGTCCGCCTGGTCACTGGATTTCGCCATAGTGCAAGAAGTGTCCCTTCGGTGACGCCCGTGATGGTTAATGAGCGGTGGACAGAGTGCCACACGAAGGTGAACAGGCCTTGGGACGCCCGGCGGAACTCCCCGGCCAGGTCCCACGCGCGACGTTCCGCCGCGAACGCGGCGATGGCCTGCTGTTGACGGAACGCGGCGATGCCGTCGTCGTTGTCGGTCAGGAACCCGCGATAGTCGGCGAGCGAGAACTTTCCGTCGTCGATCGCCGCCGTGCCCGGCGGCGATCTCGGCACGCAGGTGCGTCAGCTCATCCGGGCTCACCGAATAGAAGCTGATCCGATCGAAATACAGCTCCTGTTCGATTAACTGTCACTTGAAAGTTTTCAGCGCAGCGATTCCACCTGCGTCTCGCGATGATCTGGAATCTGCTCGCTCATGGCACGCCCCGTTTGCCGTCCAGGTGAGTATCCACTGCGGTGCGACAATGTGGCCATGAGCAGCGAAGGGCGTGGACGCCCGAGGCTGGAGCAGTCGCGGCGGCCGGGCAAGACCGCGCGAGAAGAGATCCTCGATGCGGCGGCCGAACTCTTCACCAACCTCGGCTACGCCAGCACTTCGACGCGACGGATCGCCGACGCGGTCGGCGTTCGGCAGGCCTCGCTGTATCACCACTTCGCCACCAAGGACGACATCCTCGATGCGCTGCTGGCAGGCACCGTCGACGAGCCGTTGCGGTTGGCCGCCGAGCTCCTCGACGAGAACGGACCGGCCGTGCCCCGGCTGCACGCCCTTGTGGTCGGCGACGTTACCCAGCTGTGCGCCAGCCGATGGAACCTCGGCGCGCTGTAAGCATGGGCATGAATTCTGCTTCCCGAGCTGAGGCTCGACCGGTTCGAGCAGTTCCGACTGAGCCGCGCTGAACTGCGGGGTCGTTACCGCAGCCTCGCCGCCGAGGTCATCGAGGAATGCGACGGGCCAGGCGACGCCGACGACCTGCCGTTTCGGCTGGCCGAATCGGTGATCAACCGTCGCTCCGATGACACCGGCTGCGCCGATGAGCAGCCATGGGTGATCGCCGACGGGGCTCTGCGCACGCTCGGATTCGACGGCGACTTCGCCAAACTTCACAAGCTGACCGCGGTGCGTCTGGGGTTTGCCGATACAGTCCAGGTGTGACCGAATACCAGACCGTCAAGTTCGAGCAGTCCGGGCCCATCACGCGGATCACGCTCAATCGGCCCGACGCCGCAAACGGCATGAACGACACCATGACTCGGGAACTCGCCGACGCCGCTAGGCGTTGCGACACCGACGCGACGAAGGTCGTGGTGATCACCGGAACGGGCCGATTCTTTTGCGCCGGAGGGGATCTGAAGTCGTTCGCGGTAGCGCCGAGCCGCGGCCAATTCATCAAGGGCGTCGCCGATGACCTGCACCGCGCGATCTCGTCGTTCGCGCGGATGGATGCCGTGCTGATCATTGCGGTCAACGGCGTGGCGGCCGGCGCAGGCTTCTCACTCGCGGTGACCGGTGACCTGGTGCTCGCTGCCGAGTCCGCATCGTTCACGATGGCCTACACGCGCGCGGGTCTGAGCCCGGACGGCAGCTCGTCGTACTTCCTGCCTCGGCTCATCGGCATCACCAAGACCAAGGAGCTGATGCTGACCAACCGCACGCTGTCGTCGCAGGAAGCGTCGCAATGGGGACTGGTCACCGAGGTGGTTCCCGACGGGGAACTGGCTGCCCGCACCGATAAGCTCGCCGACCAAATGGCTTCCACCGCAAAGGGATCCAATGGCGGAGTCAAGGCGCTGCTGCTCTCCACCTTTTCCAGTGGGCTCGAAGAGCAGATGGAACTCGAGGGCCGCCTGATCGCCGAACGCGCGGAATCGGCCGACGGGCGTGAAGGTGTCGACGCCTTCCTAGCGAAGCGCAAGGCCGAGTTCGTCTAGAAGGAGTGCTCTTCGGCTGGGAACGCTCCGCTGGCCACCTCGTTGGCGTATTGAGTTGCCGCGCTGCGTAATTCGACACCGACGTCACCGAAGCGCTTGACGAACTTGGCGGTCTTACCGCTAGTCATACCGGCCATGTCCTGCCACACCAGCACCTGCGCATCGCAGTTCGGCCCGGCACCAATGCCGACGGTGGGGATGGTCAGCTTGCCGGTGATCTGGGTGGCCAGTTCGGCAGGCACCATCTCCAGCACGACCGCGATTGCACCGGCTTCCTGCACGGCGATTGCGTCGTGGATGGTCTGCTCGGCGGCATCGCCGCGGCCCTGGACCCGGAAGCCGCCGAGCCCGTTCACGCTCTGCGGGGTGAAACCGAT
>DASQCE010000418.1:0-17495 GCA_035634855.1 Mycobacterium sp. | reverse complement strand
TGCCGATGCACGTCGTGCAGCCGTAGCCGACCAGGTAGAAGCCCAGCTTCTCCAGGTACGGCCACAACCCGGCGTTGTCGTAATAGTCGGTCACGACCTGCGAACCGGGCGCCATCGTCGTCTTCACCCACGGCTTGGACGCCAGGCCCTTCTCGACAGCGTTCTTCGCGAGCAGCGCCGCGCCCAGCATCACCTCGGGGTTGGACGTGTTCGTGCACGACGTGATCGCCGCGATCACCACCGCGCCGTGGTCGAGGATGAACTCGCCACGGCCCTCGCATTTGACCTCTACCGGATTGCTCGGCCGGCCGTTCGAATTGACGGCCGCCGACGGCACCGGTGTGTCGCTGTCGTCGAACGACAGCACCGCCGGGTCGCTGGCCGGGAACGACTCCTCGACCGCTTCGTCGAGCTTGGTGTGCTCGGGCGGCAGGTTCTCCTCGACGTAGTTGTGGATGTCCTTGCGGAACGCCGTCTTGGCGTCGGTCAGCTGGATGCGGTCCTGCGGCCGCTTCGGGCCCGCGATCGACGGAACCACATCGGAGAGGTCCAGCTCGATGTACTCGGAGTACTTCGGCTCACGCGAGGGGTCGTGCCACATGCCCTGTTCCTTGGCGTACGCCTCGACCAGCGCGAGTTGCTCCTTGCTGCGGCCGGTCAGCCGCAGGTAGTCGATGGTGACCTCGTCTATCGGGAAAATGGCTGCGGTGGAGCCGAATTCGGGGCTCATATTGCCGAGCGTGGCGCGGTTGGCCAGCGGCACCTCGGCGACGCCCTCGCCGTAGAACTCCACGAATTTGCCGACCACGCCGTGCTTGCGCAGCATCTCGGTGACGGTGAGCACCACGTCGGTGGCGGTCACACCGGGCTGCCGCTCGCCGGACAGCTTGAAGCCGACGACCCGGGGGATCAGCATCGACACCGGCTGGCCCAGCATCGCCGCCTCGGCCTCGATGCCGCCGACGCCCCAGCCCAGCACGCCGAGGCCGTTCTCCATCGTGGTGTGGCTGTCGGTGCCCACGCAGGTGTCGGGGTAGGCCACCCCGTCGCGTTCCCAGACGACGCGGGCCAGGTATTCGATGTTGACCTGATGCACGATGCCGGTGCCAGGCGGAACGACCTTGAAGTCGTTGAACGCGCCCTGGCCCCATCGCAGGAACTGATAGCGCTCGCCGTTGCGCTCGTATTCGATCTCGACGTTGCGCTCGAACGCGTTCGCGGTCCCGAACAGGTCGGCGATCACCGAGTGGTCGATGACCAGGTCGGCCGGCGCCAGCGGGTTGACCTTGTCGGGATCGCCGCCGAGGTCGCCGACCGCCTCGCGCATGGTGGCCAGGTCGACGATGCAGGGCACCCCGGTGAAGTCCTGCATGATCACCCGCGCGGGGGTGAACTGGATCTCCACGCTCGGGTTGGCCGACGGATCCCAGTTGGCGATGGCCCCGATGTGGTCCTTGGTGATGTTGGCGCCGTCCTCGGTGCGCAACAGATTCTCGGCGAGCACCTTGAGGCTGTAGGGAAGTTTCTCGGTTCCGGGCACCGCGTCAAGGCGATAGATCTGGTAACTCGCATCGCCGACCTTCAGCGTGTCTCGGGCATCAAAAGAGTTCAAAGATGAATTTCCGTTATTGCCTTTGCTCACATCAACTCCCGGCTAGATCTCGCCGCGACGGGCTGTGTCGGCGGCGCCAACAACTCTAACAGTACGTTTGTCCTGCAAGACACCCCAGGGGTGGTTTTAGTCTTGTCCTCGCGAGCGTGTGCTGCCAACCACATACCCACGAATCGCGTACCGTGCCCGTGTGACCGGACCGCACGTGATCCCGTTCCTGCCGTCGTACATCCCACCCGATGTCGACATGAATCAGGTGAAGGCCGACGTGGCCGAGGACGGGGTGAGCGTGCCTCCCGCCGACGCGGCCGATGTGCCGGCGCTGCGTGAGGTCGTCGAGCAAGCGCGTAAGGACGGCATCGAACTCAAGATCGTCGTCATCGAACACAATCCACCCATTGACACCCCGCTGCGCGACATCGCCACCGAGGTCGGCAAGGCCCATCCCGACGCGACCGTGCTCGCCATCAGTCCCGCGTTCGCGGGCACCTACAGCACGCACTTCGACCGCGTGACGCTCGAAGCGGGCCAGGACGTCGCCAAGACCGGCGATCCGGTGCAGTCGTCGAAGAATTTCGTCAGTGAGTTGACGACGCAGCATTTTCCCTGGACGCCATTCTCGATTGTCCTTGTACTCGCGGTGATTGCCGCGGTGGTCGTCACCCGCGTCCTGCAGATCCGTGGCAAACAAGCGTCCGCGGCAGAGGTCGCGTCTGACACCGCCGACTGACTCAATTGCGCCGACCGGCAAATTCAAACATCACCATTCGATAACGCTACATTCAATTACAATCTTGTAATTTGTGACTAAAGTTTCCTTAGCGTCAGATGTGACGTACCGTGCAATCGGTGGCTGATGTTGCAGTTGTGATTTTTGTGACTGTTCATAGGTGCCCACGAATGTGCCAGCACGTTCGCGTTGAGCCTGAGGAGACTTGAGTCGAATGAGACGCACCCCTGGCGCCTTGGCTTTCCGGCCACTCGGACGGGCGTGCGCGGTTCCGTTGATCACCGGCATGCTGCTCGCGACACCCGGGCTTGCCGCCGCGCAACCGGGTAGTCCGGACACCATCGGCGCGCTCGTCGCGGCCGTCGCCGACGCGAACCAGAAGCTCCAAGACCTCGGCGCAGCCATCCAGGCCCAGCAGGAAAGCGTCAACAAGGCCATCGTCGACGTCCAGACGGCGCGGGATAACGCCGCCGCCGCGCAGCAAGAAGTGGATGCCGGCGCGCAGCGGGTCGTCGACGCAAACACCGCGATTGCCGCCGCGCAGCAGCGGTTCGACACCTTCGCCGCCGCAACGTATGTCAACGGGCCGTCGGATTCCTACCTGACCGCCAGCGACCCCGCCGACATCCTGTCCACCGCGGCGGCCGGTCAGACATTGTCGGTGAGCTCGCAACAGGTGTTCACCAATCTCCAGCGCGCGCGGACCGAGCAGGTCAACAAGGAGTCGGCCGCGCGGCTGGCCAAGCAGAAGGCGGACACGGCGGTCGCCGATGCGGAAGCCAGTCAGCAGACTGCGGTGTCGGCACTCACGCAGGCGCAGCAGACGTTCGGCTCACAGCAGGCCGAGCTGGACCGGTTGACGGCCGAGCGCGCCGCCGCGCGGGCCAAACTCGACGCGTCCCGCAACTGGTCGGCACCCGCGGGCGGTCAGCCGGCCGCACAACCCGCAGCCGCTGCCACCGGCGACGCGGCGGCGAACTGGGACCGCGCACCCGCCGCGCGTGAGGCGGGCACCGGAAACTGGGACACCGCATGGGATCCCACGCTGCCCGCGATCCCGAGCGCGTTCGTCAGTGGCGACCCGATCGCGATCATCAACTCCCTGCTGGGCATCGCGTCCACCTCGGCGCAGGTGACCCAGCAGATGGGTCACACCTTCCTGCAGAAGCTCGGCCTCATCCCGACGCCCACCGGTTACACCAACGGGGCGATTCCCCGCGTCTATGGCCGACAGGCCTCCGAGTACGTGATCAATCGCGCCCTCTCGCAGCGAGGCGTTCCGTACTCCTGGGGCGGCGGCAACGCGGCAGGACCCAGCAACGGCATCGATTCCGGCTCAGGCACAGTCGGGTTCGACTGCTCCGGGCTGATCCTGTACGCGTTCGCCGGCGTCGGTATCAAGCTCGACCACTACTCGGGTTCGCAGTACAACTCGGGCCGCAAGATCCCGTCGTCGCAGATGCGACGCGGCGACGTCATCTTCTACGGGCCGGGCGGCAGTCAGCACGTGACGCTGTATCTCGGTAATGGCCAGATGCTGGAGGCGCCCTATACCGGGTCCGTGGTGAAGGTCTCGCCCGTGCGTACGAGCGGCATGACACCGTACGTCGTCCGCTACATCGAATACTGATTGCGGGGAAACATTTTGCGGAACAGGCTATTCCGCTGGCTACAACTATTGCTTCTGGTGATTGCCGCGGCCGCGCTATCGCTGGGCGCCGCGTTGTCGAGCAGTCCGCTCGGATACGCCGCTCCCGACGACGGGCAGTGGGACCCGACCCTGCCGAAGATTCTCAGCGCCGGCGCGCCGGGTGACCCCGTCGCGATCGCGAACGCGTCCTTTCAGGCGACGCAGCTGGCCATTCAAACCACCCAGAATCTGGGCCAGCAGTTCCTGAGCAGTCTGGGGCTCGGCGGCCCGAGCACCGGCAGCGTGACCCCCGGTGCACGCGTGCGCGGCCCCCAGGCGATCGAATACGCGATCCGGCGAGGAGGCTCGCAGATGGGCGTGCCGTATTCATGGGGCGGCGGTCTGCCGAACGGTCCGAGCGCGGGCGTCGACTCCGACGCGGGCAAGATCGGTTTCGACTGCTCGGGTCTGACGCGCTACGCCTTCGCCGGAGTCGGCGTGCTGATCCCGAAGTACTCGGGCGACCAGTACAACACGGGGCGCAAGGTGCCGGTGTCGCAGGCCAAGCGCGGCGACCTGTTGTTCTGGGGCCCCGGGGGCAGCCAGCACGTCGCGCTGTACCTGGGCGGCGGTCAGATGCTGGAGGCTTCGGGCAGCGCGGGCCAGGTGACGGTGAGCCCGGTGCGGCGGGCCGGCCTGCAGCCGTATGCCGCCCGGATTATCGAAAGCTGAGCGGGGCCTGAGTTAATCCTGAGCACTGCTGATGAATGCTGGTCAGCCAGCCGACACTTCGCTGGGCAACGTCGACGGATTCCGAACTGCCTGGAATAGTTGACGACGAGCGTGTGGCCAGCTCCGGCCGACGCCGTTGCGACCAGCGTCTTAATAGATGTGGAAGGACCGTTGATGACGTCACCGAGTGGGCAGCCGCAGGGCGCTGGAGGATATTCCGGACAGGCCCCGACCCAGGGCTATAACCCCGGTAACTCCGGTAACCCCGCCTCCCACGTCGCGCCGCCGAACAACGGAGGCCTTCAGCAGGAGGTCCACACCCTCGAGCGGGCCATCTTCGAGGTCAAGCGGATCATCGTCGGCCAGGACCTGCTGGTCGAGCGGATGCTGGTCGGCCTGCTCGCCAAGGGCCATGTGCTGCTCGAAGGTGTCCCTGGCGTGGCCAAGACCCTGGCCGTCGAGACCTTCGCCAAAGTGGTCGGCGGCACGTTCGCCCGCATCCAGTTTACTCCCGACCTGGTGCCCACCGACATCGTCGGCACCCGGATCTACCGGCAGGGCAAGGAGGAGTTCGACATCGAACTCGGGCCCGTGGTGGTCAACTTCCTGCTCGCCGACGAGATCAACCGTGCGCCGGCCAAGGTGCAGTCGGCACTGCTGGAGGTCATGGCCGAGCGAAAGATCTCGATCGGTGGAAAGACCTTCCCACTGCCCGCCCCCTTCCTGGTGATGGCCACCCAGAACCCGATCGAGCAGGAAGGCGTTTACGCTCTGCCGGAGGCTCAGCGCGACCGCTTCCTGTTCAAGCTGAACATCGACTACCCGTCGCCGGAGGAAGAGCGCGAGATCGTCTACCGGATGGGCGTCAAGCCACCTGAGCCGAAGCAAGTCCTGGCCCCGGGCGACCTGCTGCGGCTGCAAGATGTGGCTTCCAACAACTTCGTGCACCACGCGCTGGTCGACTACGTGGTGCGCATCGTCACCGCAACCAGGTATCCCGAGAAGTTCGGCATGCCCGACGCCAAGGCGTGGATCGCCTACGGCGCCTCGCCGCGTGCGTCGCTCGGCATCATCGCGGCGTCGCGCGCGCTCGCGTTGGTGCGTGGGCGTGACTACGTGGTCCCGCAGGACGTCGTCGAGGTGATTCCGGATGTGCTGCGGCACCGACTGGTTCTGACCTACGACGCGCTGGCCGACGAGATCTCGTCGGAGACCGTCATCAACCGGATTCTGCAGACGGTGGCGCTGCCGCAGGTGAATGCGATTCCGCAGCAAGGGCATTCGGTGCCACCCGTCGTGCCTGCCGCAGCGGCTGCCGCCGGTAATCGGTGACTACGTCCAGACGCACGGTTGACCTGCCGTCACTGAAGCGCGGGGAGATCCGTGATCCCGCACTGACGGCCGCGCTTCGAAAGCTGGAGTTGACGGTGCGCCGCAAGCTCGACGGTGTGTTGCACGGCGACCACCTGGGGCTGCTGCCCGGACCCGGCTCCGAGCCAGGGGAGTCGCGGCTCTATCAGCCCGGGGACGACGTGCGCCGAATGGACTGGTCGGTCACCGCACGCACCACCCACCCGCATGTTCGGCAGATGATTGCCGACCGCGAGCTGGAAACCTGGCTGGTGGTCGACATGTCGGCCAGCCTCGACTTCGGCACGACCGGTTGCGAGAAGCGCGACATGGCGGTCGCGGCCGCGGCCGCGATCACATTTCTCAACAGCGGCGGGGGCAACCGCATCGGCGCGATCATCGCCAACGGCGACTCCGTGCGGCGCGTTCCGGCGCTGTCGGGTCGCATGCACGAGCAGGAAATGCTGCGCACGATCGCCACCATGCCCAAAGCGCCGACGGGCGTGCGCGGTGACCTGGCCGCCGCCATCGACGCGCTCCGCCGTCCCGAGCGCCGCCGAGGCATGGCGGTGATCATCAGCGACTTCCTCGGGCCGATCAACTGGATGCGTCCGCTGCGGGCCATCGCCGGGCGGCACGAGGTGCTTGGCATCGAGATTCTCGACCCGCGCGATGTCGAGCTGCCGCCCGTCGGGGACGTCATCCTGCAGGACACCGAAACCGGCGTCACCCGAGACTTCACCATCGACGACCAGCTGCGCGACGACTTCGAGAAGGCGGCGGCCGCGCACCGCGCCGAGGTAGCGCGGACCCTGCGGCGTTGCGATGCGCCGCTGCTCTCCCTGCGCACCGACCGGGACTGGATCGCAGACGTTGTCCGGTTTGTTGCCAGCCGCCGCCGCGGAGCGCTTGCCGGACGATGAGCGCTTGCGCGAAGAGCAGAACCAAAAGGCCCTGATCCAACGAAATGACAACTAGCACATGACATTACCGTTGCTCGGACCGATGACGCTGTCGGGCTTCGAACACGTTTGGTTCTTCCTGTTTCTCTTCGTGGTCCTCGCAATCGTCGGGCTGTATATCGTCGTGCAGTTGGCCCGGCAGAAGCGGATGCTGCGGTTCGCGAACATGGAGCTGCTGGAAAGCGTTGCGCCCAAACGGCCGTCGCGCTGGCGGCACCTGCCCGCGATCCTGTTGGTGTTGTCGCTTGTGCTGTTCACGATCGCGATGGCCGGGCCCACCCATGACGTCCGAATTCCGCGCAACCGTGCGGTGGTGATGCTGGTGATCGATGTGTCGCAATCCATGCGGGCCACCGACGTGTCGCCTAACCGCCTCGCTGCGGCGCAGGAGGCCGCCAAGCAGTTCGCCGACCAACTGACACCTGGCATCAACCTCGGGTTGATCGCCTACGCAGGCACCGCCACCGTGCTGGTGTCGCCGACCACCAATCGTGACGCGTCCAAGGCCGCGATCGACAAACTGCAACTGGCTGACCGCACCGCGACCGGAGAGGGAATCTTCACCGCACTGCAGGCGATCGCCACCGTCGGCGCGGTGATCGGTGGCGGTGATGAGCCGCCGCCTGCCCGCATCGTGCTGATGTCGGACGGCAAGGAGACCGTGCCGTCGAACCCGGACAATCCAAAGGGCGCCTACACCGCCGCGCGCACCGCCAAGGACCAGGGCGTGCCGATCTCGACGGTGTCGTTCGGCACTCCGTACGGCTACGTCGAGATCAACGACCAGCGCCAGCCGGTTCCGGTCGACGACGAGATGCTCAAGAAGATCGCCGAGTTGTCCGGCGGTCAGGCCTACACCGCGTCGAGCCTGGAACAGCTCAAGGAAGTCTTCACCAATCTGCAGGAGCAGATCGGCTACGAGACCCGCAAGGGCGACGCCAGCGCAGGCTGGCTGCGGCTCGGCGCATTGGTGCTGGCGCTGGCAGCGCTGGCGGCCATACTGATCAACCGCCGACTACCCAACTGACTCGATGACGCCGAAACGCAACTGAAATGACAAGTAACACATGACTTTACCGTTGCTCGGACCGATGACGCTGTCGGGCTTCGAACACGTTTGGTTCTTCCTGTTCCTTTTTGTCGTCCTGGGCCTGGTCGGGCTGTACGTCGTCGTGCAGTTGGCGCGGCGCAAGCGGATGCTGCGGTTCGCGAACATGGAGCTGCTGGAAAGCGTTGCGCCCAAACGGCCGTCGCGCTGGCGGCATCTGGCGACGATCCTGCTGGTGTTGTCGCTTGTGCTGTTCACGATCGCGATGGCCGGGCCCACCCATGACGTCCGAATTCCGCGCAACCGTGCGGTGGTGATGTTGGTGATCGACGTATCTCAGTCGATGCGTGCTACCGACGTGTCGCCCAGTCGGATGGCTGCGGCGCAGGAGGCGGCCAAGCAGTTCGTCGATCAGCTGACGCCCGGTATCAACCTGGGACTGATTTCATATGCGGGCACTGCGACCGTGCTGGTGTCACCGACGACGAATCGTGACGCGACCAAGAACGCGCTCGACAAGCTGCAGGTGGCCGACCGCACCGCGACCGGTGAGGGCATCTTCACCGCACTGCAGGCCATCTCCATCGTTGGTGCGGTGATCGGTGGCGGGGACACGCCGCCACCGGCGCGGATCGTGCTGATGTCGGACGGCAAGGAAACGGTGCCCTCGAACCCGGACAACCCGAAGGGGGCCTACACCGCCGCGCGCACCGCAAAGGACCAGGGTGTGCCCATCTCCACGGTGTCGTTCGGCACGCCGTACGGCTACGTTGACATGAACGGCCAGCGCCAGCCCGTCCCGGTCGACGACGAGATGCTCAAGAGGATCGCCCAGCTGTCCAATGGGCAGGCCTACACCGCGTCCAACCTTGAGCAACTCAAGGAAGTCTTCACCAACCTGCAGGAGCAGATCGGCTACGAGACCCGCAAGGGCGACGCCAGCGCAGGCTGGCTGCGGCTCGGCGCATTGGTGCTGGCGCTGGCGGCGCTGGCTGCGTTGTTGATCAACCGGCGCCTGCCCAACTAAGGCGATTTCTTAAGAATGCGCCTCAGGCACTAAGTTGGCGGTTATGCCTGCGCACGTGAGGAGCAGAGAGACATCGGCGGACGTGAGGAGCAGTGTGACAGCCGTGACCGACAATTCAGCCGATACGGCCGGCCAAACCGCCGGTGGCCGTCCGCCCTTCGTCTCCCGTTCGGTGCTGGTTACCGGCGGAAACCGGGGCATCGGGCTGGCGGTCGCGCGCCGGCTGGCCGCCGATGGGCACAAGGTCGCCGTCACGCACCGCGGCTCAGGCGCGCCGGCCGACGAGGGGCTGTTTCCCGTCCAGTGTGACGTGACGGACAGCGCAGCGGTCGACGCGGCGTTCACCGCGGTCGAGGAGCACCAGGGCCCGGTCGAGGTGCTGGTGGCCAACGCTGGTGTCACCGCGGACATGCTGATCATGCGGATGAGCGAGGAGAACTTCGCCAAGGTCATCGACGCCAACCTCACCGGCGTGTTCCGAGTGGCCAAGCGGGCTTCGCGCAACATGATCAAGAAGCGCTTCGGCCGGATGATCTTCATGGGTTCGGTGGCCGGCCTGACCGGTCTGCCCGGACAGGCCAACTACTCCGCCTCAAAGGCCGGCTTGGTGGGCATGGCCCGCTCGCTGACCCGCGAACTGGGGTCGCGGTCGATCACCGCCAACGTCGTGGCGCCCGGCTTCATCGACACCGATATGACCCGCGCGCTCAGCGACGACCAACAGGCCACTGCGCTGCAGGCGATTCCACTGCAGCGCATCGGCTTCGTCGGAGAGGTCGCCGGGGTGATCAGCTTCCTGGCGTCGGAGGACGCCGGCTACATCTCCGGCGCGGTGATCCCGGTCGACGGCGGCCTCGGCATGGGCCACTAAATCTTCCAAGAGAGAAGGACTTTCACATGGCAGGTCTGCTCGAAGGTAAGCGAATCCTCGTCACCGGTATCATCACCGACTCGTCGATCGCGTTCCACATCGCCAAGGTCGCGCAGGAGGCCGGTGCCGAACTGGTATTGACCGGTTTCGACCGGATGCGCCTGATCCAGCGGATCATTGATCGATTACCGAGTCCGGCTCCCTTATTGGAACTCGACGTGCAGAACGATGAGCACCTCGCGACGCTGGCCGACCGGGTGACAGAGGTGATCGGTGAAGGCAACAAACTCGACGGTGTCGTGCACTCCATCGGCTACATGCCGCAAAGTGGAATGGGTATCAACCCGTTCTTCGACGCGCCGTATGAGGACGTCGCCAAGGGCATTCACATCTCGGCGTATTCGTACGCCTCGCTGGCCAAGGCGCTGCTGCCGATCATGAATCGCGGTGGCGGCATCGTCGGCATGGACTTCGATCCGACCCGCGCGATGCCGGCCTACAACTGGATGACGGTGGCCAAGAGCGCGCTGGAGTCTGTCAACCGGTTCGTGGCACGCGAGGCGGGTGCCTACGGCGTGCGGTCGAATCTCGTTGCCGCCGGGCCGATCCGGACCCTCGCGATGAGCGCGATCGTCGGCGGCGCCCTCGGCGACGAGGCGAGCGGTCAGATGCAGCTCCTCGAACAGGGCTGGGACCAGCGTGCGCCCGTCGGCTGGAATATGAAAGACCCGACGCCAGTCGCAAAGACGGTGTGCGCCTTGCTCTCCGAATGGCTGCCTGCCACTACTGGGACCATCATTTACGCCGACGGCGGCGCCAGCACGCAGTTGCTCTAGATGGACGGCGATGGGCCGCTTGGGCGAACAGCATTGAGCTTTGACGCGCTTCTGGTCCTGTCGTTCGGCGGCCCGGAGGCGCCCGGACACGTGATGCCGTTCCTGGAGAACGTCACTCGCGGACGCGGGATCCCGCGGGAACGGCTGGCGTCGGTAGCGGAGCACTACCTGCATTTCGGAGGCGTCTCGCCGATCAACGGCATCAACCGGCAGTTGATCGCACAACTGCAGGGCGAGATCGACATGCCTGTGTACTTCGGCAACCGCAACTGGGAGCCCTATGTCGAGGACACCGTCGCGACCATGCGCGACAACGGGATTCGCCGAGCGGCCGTGTTCACCACGTCGGCATGGGGCGGCTACTCCAGCTGCACCCAGTACGTCGAGGACATCGCAAGGGCCCGGACAGCCGCCGGCGCGGGTGCGCCGGAACTGATAAAACTGCGCCAGTACTTCGACCACCCGCTGTTCGTCGAGATGTTCACCGAAGCCATCGCCGCGGCGGCGCAGACGGTGCCCAACGGTGCGCGTCTGGTGTTCACCGCGCATTCCATTCCCCTTGCGGCCCGATCCCGTTGCGGCCCGGACCTATACAGCCGGCAGGTGGCCTATGCGTCCCGCTTGGTCGCCACGGCGGCCGGCTATGACGAGTACGACCAGGTGTGGCAGTCACGCTCAGGGCCGCCGCAAGTGCCGTGGCTGGAGCCCGATATCGCCGACCACCTGACGACGCTGGCCGAAGGTGGCACCGAGGCGGTGATAGTCTGCCCGATCGGCTTCGTGGCCGACCACATCGAGGTGGTGTGGGATCTGGACCACGAGCTACGGCAGCAGGCGGAGGACCTGGGCATCGCGTTTGCGAGGGCGGCCACCCCTAACGCCGATCGGCGGTTCGCGCGGCTGGTCGCCGATCTGATCGACGAGCTGCGCCACGGCCGCGAACCGGTCAGGGCGCCCGGCCTGGATGCCCCACCGCTGCAGGGCTTTTCAATCAACGGTGTGGTGTGTACACCGAACTGCGGCTAGCCCTGCCAGGCGGAGTGCAGGATCGCGCTGACCGCCGCCATCCGCGCCGACCGCACAACTGCGGACAGCGGACGCAGCGCGTCGCTGGCGATCTGCACCTCCGATGACGTCTGCAACCCGATCGGGATCAGCCCGGAGCTCACGGTGATGATCGCGTCGATGTGGGCGGCGTTCTCGAGCACACGCACCGCGCGAGATGGTGCGTGGTCGGGCGCCCGGTGCCCCCGGGCGCTTTGGAGCACCTGCTCGACGAGTCCGCGTGGATCGGCGACGTCGGCGCCTGCCGCGCGGATGGCGCCGAGCGCGTCGGCGGCCGAGCGCACCGCGGAGCGTAATGTGTATTCCGCCTCGCCGAGGTCCATGCACTCAGTTGGTGCTTCCGTCGGCACGGAATACGCCGTCCACGACAACGCGGTCGGCTCCGGATCGAACTCGGTCTCGTCCTCTAGTTCGCCGTAATCGAACTCCGGGACCAAACCCACTGCGGTCGACGCTTCGCGCCCGATGATCACGGCCTCGCCTGCGGTCACCGCGTCGCGCTGAAACTGGGTACCGGCTGGAAGCCCACGCACATCACCTGGCACTGGCAGCGCAACGCCGATGGCGGGCGCCGAGAGCCTCGGACCCGCCGCCGTGCGCACCGTCTGCAGCAGCGAGACCGCGCCCACGTCGTCGAGGTCCGGCCACGGCAACCCCGTGCGACCCGCCGCCACCGAGTCATATGCGGTTACGGAATGCCTTGGCGCCCATAGTGATAACGCATCGAGGACGTCGTCAGGCGCGGCCGCGCCTGCGAGCCAGGCGTTGGCCCAAACAGACAGGGAGACACTGGGACACCACATAATGCTCGCAGTGTAGTTGTTAGCCGCTCACCGGGTCGGCTACGCGATAAGGTGGCGGCATGGCCGTCCCGCTGATCTGGCTAATCGCCGCACTGGCCCTCGCCGGGGCAGAAGCGCTCACCGGCGACATGTTTCTCCTCATGCTGGGCGGCGGAGCGCTGGCGGCGGCAGGCACGAGTCTGGTCGTCGACGATCTGTGGGTGCACGGCGCGGTCTTTCTCGTAGTGTCGGTCCTGCTGCTGGTGCTCGTGCGGCCCGCGCTGCGGCGGCATTTCATGTCGGGCAAGGGGCTGCCCGAACCGGCCAGGGCGCTGGAGGGCAAGAGCGCGTTGGTGCTCGATCGGGTGGCGCGCCATGAAGGCCAGGTGAAACTCGATGGCGAAATATGGACGGCGCGCCCGTTGAACGACGACGATGTCTACGAACCGGGCGACCACGTCACCGTCGTGCACATCGACGGCGCCACCGCGGTCGTCCAAAAGGTCGTCTAGAGCAGTCTGGGCAAACTAGGGAAGGAACCCGTCATGGAAGGTGCCGTCGCCGGCCTGGTCCTGGTCGGGGTGCTGGTGGTATTCGCCGCCATCATCGTGGCCAAGTCGATCGCGCTGATCCCGCAGGCCGAGGCCGCGGTCATCGAGCGGCTGGGCCGCTACAGCAAGACCGTGTCGGGTCAGCTGACGTTGCTGCTGCCCTTCGTCGACAAGATCCGGGCGCGGGTGGACCTGCGCGAGCGGGTGGTTTCGTTCCCGCCGCAGCCGGTGATCACCGAGGACAACCTGACGGTCAACATCGACACGGTGGTGTACTTCCAGGTCACCAATCCGCAGGCGGCGGTGTACCAGATCAGCAACTACATCGTCGGCGTGGAGCAGCTGACCACCACCACGCTGCGCAACGTGGTCGGCGGCATGACGCTGGAGCAGACGCTGACCTCCCGCGACTCCATCAACGGGCAGCTCCGTGGCGTGCTCGACGAGGCCACCGGGCGCTGGGGGTTGCGCGTGGCGCGCGTTGAGCTCCGCAGCATCGACCCGCCACCGTCGATCCAGGACTCAATGGAGAAGCAGATGCGCGCCGACCGCGAGAAGCGCGCCATGATCCTGACCGCCGAGGGCAACCGCGAGGCCTCGATCAAGCAGGCCGAAGGTCAGAAGCAGGCTCAGATCCTGGCCGCCGAGGGCGCCAAGCAGGCCGCGATCCTGGCCGCCGAAGCCGACCGGCAGTCAAGGATGCTCCGTGCCCAAGGTGAACGCGCCGCGTCCTACCTACAGGCGCAGGGTCAGGCCAAGGCCATCGAGAAGACGTTCGCCGCAATCAAAGCCGGCCGTCCAACCCCGGAGATGTTGGCCTACCAGTACTTGCAGACGCTGCCGCAGATGGCCAAGGGCGAGGCCAACAAGGTGTGGCTGGTGCCGAGTGACTTCGGTGCTGCACTGCAGGGGTTCACGAAGATGCTCGGCGCGCCCGGCGAGGACGGCGTTTTCCGCTACACGCCGTCCCCCGTGGAGGAGGATCTGCCGAAGCCGGAAGACGACTCGGCCGAGGTGGCCGAGTGGTTCAACACCCAGACCGACCCGGAGATCGCGCAGGCGGTCGCCGCGGCGGTGGCGGAAGCGCGAACCCCCGTCTCGAGTGCCATCGACCCGCCGCCCCAGTACCCACCGCTCAGCCAGCAGCAGCAGCCGCCGTCCGACTACGCGCAGCAGCTGCCGCCACCGCCTCGTCCTCGCCACGGCGCAACAGGCCTGTAACCGCTGGCGCCCGACGTCAGCCGGTGATCGCGGGCTCGGTATCGGAAGCCGAGTCGGCGAGCCGCTCGCGGTGATCGCGCCGGTGGGCGCGGATCTCGTAGAGCAAGCCCGCGATGCCGAGGCTCGCGGTGCACAACGAGACCACGAACAGCAGCGGGCTGACGTTGCCTGTCAGCGCGTCGCCGAGGATGACAACGGCGGCCGTGCCGGGCAGCAGGCCCACGAAGGTGGCCAACGTGTATGGCAGTACCCGCACCGCCGACGCCCCTGCGGCGTAGTTGACGACCGAGAACGGCACCGCGGGAATCATCCGCATCGACACGATCGCAGGCCAGCCGCGCTCGCGCAGCCGCGCGTCCAGTGAATCCACGCGGGGGTGCCGGACCAGCCGGCTCAGCTGCCAGCCCGCGGCGCGCACGAGCAGCAGCGCGATGACGGCGCTCAGCGTGCTGGCCAGCACCGCGAGCGGGACACCGAGGTAGGGGCCGAACAGCAGGCCCGCGGCCAGCGTGAACACGGTGCGCGGGAACGGGAAGACCGTCACCACGATGTGCGCGGCCAGGAAGGCCACCGGGAACCACGGACCGACCGAGGTCGCCCAGTCGCGCAGCTGGACCGCGGTGGGCAAGGGAACCAGTACCGCAACTGCGATAAGGATGACAATTGCTGCCAGGATGGCGATGAAGCGGCGGGGCGAGACGGTCGAAGCCGTCGCCATCACCGCAGCACACAGCGCGCGCAGCGTGCTGACGACGGCTTTCACGGCTACCAAGACTACGGGCCGTGCCGTGACAGCGTCCCTCAGCGCCGTTGTGAGTAGGGTGCCCGGCCGGCGCTGCTGTGATGGCGATCAATTAGCCTGATGGACGTGCAGAAACCAGGTGCGCAGGATTCTCTGAATTCCGATGTCGCGAGGTGGCGCTCGGCGGTAGCTGGCGTGCTGGCCAAGAGCACCCGCCGTGACGCGGCGGATTTGCCCGCAGAGCCGGAGCGGCTGCTCGATTCGCCCACTTACGACGGCTTCCCGATCCGCCCGCTGTACACGTCGCTGGACGCGTTGCCCGAACCGGCGCTGCCCGGGCAGTGGCCCTACGTGCGGGGCGGCGACGCGCTGCGCGACGTCAAGTCCGGATGGCGGGTCGCCGAAGCCTTTCCCGCAAACGGATCCGCGGTGGCCGACGCGAACGGTGCGGTGCTCGTCGCCTTGACCGAAGGCGTCAGCGCATTGGTGCTGCGCGTCGGCGGCTCGGCGGCCGAACTGGACCGCCTGCTCGAGGGCGTCTTCCTCGACCTTGTCCCCGTCATATTCGACGCGGGTGTTGATTACGTCGCCGCCACAGATGCTGTGCTGGCGCTGCTGACCGATCTCGACGACGACCAGCGTTCGCGGTTGTCGGTGGATCTGGGCGGCGACCCGTTGACCGCACCGCTGAGCAGGCGACCCGCACCGAGCGTCGCCGACGTCGTTGCGGTGGCCGCCAAGGTGACCGGATACGACGGCGGCGTGCGAGCGGTCACCGTCGACGGTCCCGCCTTCCACGATCTGGGCGCCAGCGCGTCGTGGGAACTGGCCGGCAGCGTCGCGGCGGCGGTCGCATACCTGCGGCTGCTCGGGGAAGGTGGCCTCGCGGTGCCGGATGCGTTGCGGCAGATCAGTTTCCGCTACGCCGCCGACGACGACCAGTTCATGACGATCGCGAAGTTGCGCGCGGCGCGCCAACTGTGGGCGCGCGTCGCCGAGGTGGTGGGTGAGCCGGACGCCGGCGCCGCCCGCGTGCACGCTGTCACGTCACTGCCGATGATGTCCCAGCGCGATCCGTGGGTGAACATGCTGCGCACCACGCTGGCCGCGTTCTCCGCCGGCGTCGGTGGTGCCGATTCCGTGCTGGTGCATCCGTTTGATGTGGCCATCCCCGACGGCTTCCCCGGCACCTCAGCGAGTTTCGCGCGGCGGATGGCCCGCAACACCCAACTGCTGTTGCTGGAGGAGTCCCACATCGGCCGGGTGCTCGACCCGGCCGGCGGATCGTTCTTCGTCGAAGACCTCACCCGGCAGCTGGCCGAACAGGCGTGGCAGCACTTCCGGGACATCGAATCCCGCGGCGGGTTCGTCGAGGCGCTCGAGATTGACTTCGTCACCTCGTCGATCGCCAGCGTGGCCGAGCGCCGCACCGACGACATCGCACACCGGCGCACCAGGCTCACCGGTGTCAACGAGTACGCCAATCTCGCGGAGCCCCCGCTACCGCGGAGTGCTTTGGCGTCGTCGGTGCGGCGCTACGCGGCCGGATTCGAGGCACTGCGCGACCGCTCGGACAGCTATCTCGAAAGAACCGGGTCGCGACCGCAGGTGTTGCTGCTGCCACTGGGACCGCTCGCCGAGCACAACATCCGTGCGACGTTCGCGGTCAACCTGTTGGCGTCCGGCGGCATCGGGACGGTGAACCCCGGAACCGTCGATGCCGCTGGTGTCGCGCAAGCGGTTTCGGACGCCGGCAACCCCACCGTCGCGGTGATCTGCGGCACCGACGCCCGGTATGGCACCGATGCCTCCGATGTGGTGGACGCCGCCAGACAGGCCGGTGTGTCACAGATCTACCTTGCCGGGCCCGAAAAGGCGGTTGCAGAAGCAGATTCGAAGCCCGACGACTACCTGACCGCCAAGATCGACGCGGTCGACGCCCTTTCCTCCCTCCTGACCCGATTGGGGGCCTAGCGATGACGGCTACAACGGGAATCGGCAGCTTCGCCGACATTCCACTGCACGGCGAGCGCAGCGGGGATCCGGCCACCGAAGCCGCTGTCGCCGAGCATGTTTCGGCCGCGGCGGCCGCGCACGGCTATACCCCGGATCAGCTGGACTGGATCACCCCTGAGCACATCGACGTGAAGCCGGTGTACATCGCCGCGGACCGCGATGCCGCGGTCGCCGCGGGCTATCCGCTGGACAGTTTCCCCGGGGCGGTGCCGTACATCCGGGGGCCCTATCCGACGATGTACGTCAACCAGCCGTGGACCATCCGCCAATACGCCGGCTTCTCCACCGCGGCCGACTCGAATGCCTTCTACCGCCGAAAC
>DASQCE010000417.1:0-4376 GCA_035634855.1 Mycobacterium sp. | reverse complement strand
CGGCGGTCTATGTCGTGGAGGACGCCCATTGGATCGATGAGGTCAGCGAGTTGATGCTGGCCGATTTCGTCACCGTAATTCCGCAGACGCCCTCGTTGGTGATCGTCACCTACCGCCCCGAGTATGGGGGCGCGCTCACGCCGGTGCACGGCACACAGACGATAGCCCTTGAACCGCTCAGTGATGCGGAGACGGCAGCACTGGTTTCGGAACTGCTCGGGCAGGACCCATCCATCAGCAGGCTGGGCCAGACGATCGTCGAGCGGGCCGCCGGTAATCCGTTCTTCGCCGAAGAGATCGTGCGCGACCTGGCCGAGCGTGGTGTGCTGCGCGGGGAGCCGGGCGCATACCTGTCGACGGCAGAGATCGCCGAGGTTTCTGTGCCTCCCACCCTTCAGGCGACCATCGCCGCGCGCATCGACCGTCTCGATCGGTCCGCTAAGCGCACGTTGAGCGCGGCGGCGGTCATCGGCTCGCGGTTCGATCTCGACCTACTCACCGTCTTGGGGATCGAACCGGTGGTTGCCGACTTGGTGGCGGCCCAGCTCATCGATCAGGTCAGGTTCACCGGCCAACCCGAGTATGTGTTCCACCACCCGCTGATCCGCGCGGTCGCCTACGAGTCGCAGCTCAAGTCCGATCGCACGGCGTTGCACCGACGGGCGGCTGCCGCAATCGAACAACGCAGCGCCGGATCGCTCGATGAGAATGCCGCCTTGATTGCCGAGCACCTGGAGGCCGCAGGCGATCTCCACGCAGCGTTCAGCTGGGACATGCGCGCAGGGGCCTGGGCGGCCACCCGCGACGTTGTGGCGGCGTGGGCCAGTTGGCAGCGGGCACGCCGGGTCGCCGATGCGTTGCCCGCCGACGATGCGGATCGCACCGCTATGCGCATCGCCGCGCGCGCCTGGCTGTGCGGCAACGCCTTCCGGGTCTATGCCGATCTTTCCGGCGGCCTTTTTGAGGAACTGCGAGAGCTCTGCACGGAGGCTGGGGACAAGCCGTCGCTGGCCATCGGCATGGTCGGGCTGGCGCTGGAGCACAATCGCCACGGCCGGGCGCGGGAGGCGTCGCGGCTGGCCTCCGAAACCATGGCGCTGGTCGAGTCGATCGGCATGCCGAACTTGACGGTCGAGCTTTCCATCGCGGCGATCAGTATCAAGTCTCAGACCGCCGAGATGGCCGAGGTGATGCGCTGGTCGCAGACCGTCATCGACCTGGCCGACGGCGACCCCACCAGGGGGAACGTCGTTTTCGGTTCGCCGTTGGCGGTGGCGTTGGCATCGCGCGGCACCGCGCGGTGGGCGCTGGGCCGTGCGGGGTGGCGCGATGACTTCGACCGGGCGCTGGCCATGTCCCGGGGGGCGGGCCCGATGTCGCGTGCCGTCGTCATCGCGCACGCCTGTTCCGCGATAGCGGGCGGAGTGCTGCTGGCCGACGATGCCGCGCTGCGCGACATCGAGGAGGCGCTGGAGATTATCGAGCGATCGAGTGAGGATTTCGCGGTGGGCTGTGCCCGGTGGGCGCTGGGCCTTGCGCTGGTGCATCGCGACGCCCGGGCGGAACGTGAGCGCGGATTGGCGGTGCTGGCGCAGGTCCGCGACATGTGCCTGCGGGGGCGGTTCTACCAGTACTCGCTTGCGGCCGTGGACGTGGACACCGCGCGGGAACGTGCCAGGCGCGGCGACCGCGACGGTGCCATACCGCTACTGCGTGGAGCCGTCGACGATTTGTTCCATAGAGGACAGCTCGGGTATTGCACTGGGGCGACCGCCTTTTTGGTGGAGACGCTGCTGGAGCGTGGTGCCGGGGATGACGTGGCCGAAGCCGAGGCGGCGATTGCCAGGTTGGCGGCCGTGCCAGACGACGATGGGCTGGTGGCGCGTGAAGTCTGGCTGCTGCGGATGCGGGCGCTGCTGGCGAGGGCGCAAGGCGACGAGCCTGCGTACCGCAATAACCGCGATCGCTACCGCGCCATGGCCACAGAGCTGGGGTTCGAGGGGCATATGAAGTGGGCGGGGGCGATGCCGTGACGGCGGCTGCTCCGTCGGGGGTTGTGACGTTTTTGTTCACCGATATTGAGGGTTCGACCCGTCGGTGGGAGTCCGACGCGGAGGCGATGCGGGCGGCCCTTTTGGCGCATAACGAGGTGCTGCGCTCCTCGATTGAGGGGCACGACGGTTTTTGTTCAGCCACACGGGGGATGGTGTGGTTGCGGCGTTCGCGTCGCCGATGTCCGCCGTCAACGCTGCGATCGACGCGCAGCGGGCGCTGGAGTTGCCGGTGCGGATGGGTATCGCGACCGGTGAGGCGGAGCTGCGGGACGGGGACTACTTCGGCACGGTGCTCAACCGCGCAGCGCGGGTGATGGCTGTCGAGTCGGCGGTCAGGTCCTACTGGCCGAGTCGACAGCGGATCTGCTGAGCGGATTGGATCTGCTGGACCTGGGGCCGCGACGGTTGCGGGACGTGCCGACGCCGGCGGGGGTGTTCCAGGTCCGAGCGCCCGGACTGCGGGCCGAGTTTCCGCCATTGCGTAGAGTGGACTCGGATCGTGGGAATTTGCGTCCGGCGATCACGAGCTTGATAGGCCGAGATACCGAGGTCTCCGATATCCACGCGCCGTGCATTCGCATCGGTTGGTGACGTTGACCGGCGTCGGAGGACTTGGTAAGACCCGTCTTGCCTTGGAAGTCGCAAGACAATTGGCCGGTGAATTTGTGGACGGGGTATGGGTTTTCGAGTTAGGCGCGGTTGCTGATCCTGCGGCGGTGTTGTTCATCGCCCAGCAACCGGGCAAGAGCCTGGCGGGGATCGCGTCGGTGAGACGGTGGCCCCGATGATCGCCGCCGGGCTCAAGAGACTGCGGACCCGACGCTCCATGGCCGAGCTGGGAGCACCTCCCGCTCGCGGGGGAACACAAAAGCACCCGAAACTGCGGCGTGTCCGGAGATTGTGTGTCTGGTCGCTGGTGATCGCGGCCGTCGTGATCGTTGTGGTCAACCTCACCGTAGCCCGATTGCCCACGATGCCGTCGGCCGACGGCAAGTACATCAGCCTGCGCGGCAAGGAGATTCACTACGTCGAACAGCCCGGACAGGGTGTGCCGATCGTGCTGCTGCATGGGCAACCGGGCACCTACAAGGATTTCGAAAAGGTGACTCCCGAACTGCCCGGGCTACACCTGATTTCAATCGATCGGCCGGGCTACGGCTGGTCCCGTGGGGGTTGGCTGCCCTATCAGGACGAAATCGATCTGGTGCACGAGTTGTTGGCGCAGCTCAAACTCGCCCCGGTGATTCTGGTGGGCCAGTCGTTCGGCGGCAGCCTTGCGCTCGGTGTTGCGCGGCGATACCCGCAGGATGTGGCGGAAATGATCCTCGTCGCCCCAGCGGCGGGGGGCACCAGGTCGACAACGCAGGATCTTCTGCAGGCCCGCTTCATCCTGTTCAGTCACTGGCCGGTGGTGCGCACCGTCATCGACGTCACCGTGGGTGACGTCATCAAGCGGGTCGCCGCGACGGCCGCCGCGACGAACGCGTTCGCCCCCGAACCGGTGGATCCCATCTATGAGAGGCGGCTGCTGTCGGTCAACATGACGCCAGGCAATCTCGACGCTCTGGCCTACGAGGAGCTCGAGTTCGACGACATATCACGCTGGCTGGATGAGAACGTGGCGCAGATCCGGGTGCCCTCGGTGATCATCGGGGCACTCGGCGATCAGCTCGTCGCGATCGACGATGTCCGGCGGTTGGCGGATAAGCTACCGGGCTCCGACCTGATCACCGTCGACGGCAATCACATGATCGCGTACACCCACCCCGACGTGGTGGCCGCCCAAATCCGTCAGGCCGCCACTAGCGCCGTAAGGTGAGCGCCTTGAAATTCTTTTTGCCGCGCGCCGCAGCCGGAACATCCGGGCAATGCCGACCAGCACGGTGATCAGGCCGCCGCAGACCGCGGCGCCGACGGCACCCTGCGCCTGTCGCTCGCTTACCCGACACCACTTCGGCGTATGCGCCAAGCTCACCGCCAGCATGAGCCTGCGGGGGGTTGGCGGCTGCGACTTTGAGGGGCCGCCGTCAGGCCTCGGCCCGCCGAATCCATGCACTGATGCCTCCGGCACCGCCGGGGACAGGCGCTGCGTACGGTACCTGCGCGATCGTTTGCTGAGCAGTGTGTTGAATCACATACCTGGCCCCCTGCTCTCAGCTACCGAACGCCGCGGTATGACGCTAAACTGCAGGCACGAGGCCGCGAGAAGCGGGCACTGGACGACGACGGCGTGTGCCCCGCCTGCCTGCTGACCGTGATCCACACCCCGCCGAACCCTTAAACACTGGACGGCTGGCTGCCGATGCGGCCCGGGTGGTGGGG
>DASQCE010000416.1:0-11183 GCA_035634855.1 Mycobacterium sp. | reverse complement strand
TCACCCAGTCGACGGCGTCAGTGCGGATGTGATCCGCGACGTCGGTGTGGCGCACGGCCGCCGCGTCAAAGCCGCACTCCGGGCACGAGCGAGACACCACCCAGGTCCAGTCCTTCGTGTCGGGCTCGATGGGTTCACCGGTCACGGCACCAGTGTGGCAGCCACCTCGCGAATCCGGTCGCCGGCTCCCGACGCGATCGGCCCGCCGTGGCCGAAGCACGCTGTTTCGACGTCGAGGGCGGCCAACCGTTGAAACGACGCCACGGTCTGTGCCCGGTCCTGGTTGAAGGTGCCCAGCATTACGGTGCCGACGTTGGCGATGGTGTCGCCGGTGAACAGCACGCCGTGGCGGGGTAGGTGGATCGCGACGCTGCCCCCGGTGTGGCCGGGGATCGCCAGGACCTCGGCACCGCCGCCGAAGTCGAGCACGTCGCCGTCGCCGAGCTCCCGATTCACCGGCACCGGCGGTGCCGTGTCCGGCAGGCCGACCGAAACACGTTGATGGATAGGCACTTCCCAGTCCTCGAATACCGGCGGTGGCAGTGCGGCACCCGTCCGGATCGCCGCCGCGTCACCGGCGCCCGCATCGACAGGCGCGCCGGTCGCCTGGTGCAGTTCGGCGGCCGAGCCGCAGTGATCGACGTGACCGTGGGTCAACACGATCCGGTCGACGCCCGGCACAGCCGAAAGGACTTCAGCGCCGGATCCTGGCGCGCCGGCGTCGATCAGCGTGACGGAATCGTCGTCGTGCCAGGTATACAGCTGCCAGCCGTTGACCCACAACATGGTCAGGTTCGGCGTGATCGGCACCATGTCCATGCCCCGACGTTAGATTGTGAGCGGATGCGACGAAAGCGGATCAGCTAGCGGCGATATCGGAGATCAGCGCTGACCGAAGCACGTCAAGCGGCAGGCCGCCGAGATCGAGTGCGCGGCCGTGGAATTCCTTCAATGACAGTCCGCGGCTGAGCATCTCGTCGCGCAGCTGCTGCCAGATTCGCTGCCCGATCGCATACGAGGGAGCCTGCCCGGGCCAGCCCAGGTAGCGGTCGAGTTCGAAGCGCAGATTCTCCTCGGCCATCGCGCTGTGCGACTGCAGGAACACCCACGCCCGTTCGGCGTCCCAAATGCCGCCGTCCGGTGCGGTCAGCCCGCAGTGCACACCGATGTCGATCACCACCCGCGCGGCCCGGAAGCGTTGAGCGTCAAGCATTCCCATCCGATTGCCGGCGTCATCCAGCCAACCCAGGTCGGCCATCAGGCGCTCGGCGTACAGCGCCCAGCCCTCGCCGTGACCCGACACCCAGCACCCCATCCGCCGCCACCGGTTCAGCCGGTCCGAGGAGACGACCGCCCGGCCGACCTGCAGGTGGTGACCCGGCACGCCCTCATGGAACACCGTGGTGGTTTCCTGCCAGGTGCGAAACGTGTCCACACCGGGCGGGACTGACCACCACATCCGTCCCGGACGGCTCAGGTCCTCGGACGGTCCGGTGTAGTAGATGCCGCCCGTCTGAGTCGGCGCGATTCGGCACTCCAGCGTGCGCAGGGCCGAGGCGATGTCGAAGTGCGTGTCGACTAGCGATTCCACCGCGCGGTCGGACAGATCCTGCATCCACGCCTGCAGCGCGTCGGTACCGTGCAACAGATAGCGCGGTTCGTCGTCCAGCCGCCGCAGCGCCTCGCTGACCGAGACGCCGGGATATAGCCGATCTGCAATCGACTCCTGTTCGGCGACAACGCTTTCCAGCCGACCGAGACCCCACTGATAGGTCTCGTCGAGGTCGACAGAGGTGCCCAGGAATTCCCGCGACAACAGCCGGTAGTCGTCGCGGCCGAATGCGTCTCCATGCCGGGCGTGGGGTGCGATCTCGTCGCGCAGCGCTGCGGCGAGCGTTCCATAGGCCTCGGCGGCAGCTGCGGCGCGTTGTTGCACTTCCGTGCGCAGCCCAGCGTTTCCCGGCGCCGCGTCGGCGGTCATGTCGACAAACAGCTGCTGGATCTGGCCTGCCTGGTCGATGCCACGGGTGACCTGCCGGGCCGCGGGCGCACGCCCGGCCGCAACCGCAGCCCGCAGTGCCCCGACGTAGCCGGCGACCCGCTCGGGGACCCTTGACATCCGCCGGCCGATCAGCGCCCAGTCCTCGTCGGTGTCAGTGGCCATCAGGTCGAACACGTCGCGCATCGACTGCAGCGGTGACGCGATCACATTCAGATCGCCGATATCAAGTCGGGCGTCATGCAGCTCGATCTGCAGACCGAGTCGTTCGCGCATCGCCGCAATGGTCACATGGTCGACCTCATCGGCCGCGGTGGTTCCGTCCAGCTCGCGTAGCGCCGAGCGCGCGGCTTCGACGCGGGCCGCCACGCCGTCGGGGGAGTAGTCGGTGATGTCATCATCGTGGCCGATGATGCCCATTTCCGTTGCCGCGCATGGATCCAGCGCAGCGAACATATCGAGATAGCGTTCGGCGACGGCGTCTACGGCCGTGGGTTGCCTAACCAAGGTTGCTGGTGGCGAAGGTGTCGCACTTCTTTATGTCGCCGGTCTGGTAACCGACGGTGAACCACTTCTGCCGCTCCGCGGACGATCCGTGGGTCCATTGCTCCGGGTTGATCCGGCCGGTCGCCTCCTTCTGGATGCGATCGTCGCCGACGGACGAGGCCGCCGACAGAGCGTCGGCAATGTCCTTGTCGCTCAACGGCTCCAGGTAAGTCACGTCGGTGCCCGGTTGCTTCGTGACCGCCGCGTAATGCGCCCAGATACCCGCGTAGCAGTCGGCCTGCAGCTCGGTGCGCACGCTATTTCCCTGCGCGCCCTGGACGCCCTGCTGGGCGCGCCCAATTGTACCCTGCAGGTCCTGCACGTGGTGTCCGTACTCGTGGGCCACGACGTACTCCTGCGCCAACGGGCCGCCGCTCGAACCGAATTGGTCGACGAGTACCTGGAAGAAGTCGGTGTCGAAGTAGGCGGTCTTGTCAACGGGGCAATAGAACGGGCCTACGGAGGTGTCCGCGGGTCCGCAGCCGGTCTGAACCTGACCGTGAAACAGCGTGGTATGCGGCGGGGTATACCCAGGCAGCAGTTGCTGCCAGACCCCGTCCACCGAGTTCGTCGTCGCCACGACGCGGCACTCCACATACTTGTTGGCGTCTGCGCCGGTTTTGCAGTGGCTCAGGTCGTATCCTGGCGCCTCGACCCCGGTGCCGATCTGTCCCTGCTCAGGTACGACGGTGCTCGGGTCGATGCCCAGCAACAGCGCGATCACCACGATCACCAATCCGCCGAGGCCGCCGCCGATCGCAATTCCGCGACCGGGCCCGCGGCCACCCGCCGAGATATTGCTCGTGTCGATCTGCATACCCTCGTTGAAGGTCATTGCACCGCTCCGTCGCTTGCCACACCCTGTTTGGACCCAGGTGCGTCCAGCTTTGCACACTACGATTTAGGCGTGGCAGTCCTTCTCGGACATTCGACCATCGCGCACATGGCACTGGGAGATCTACGCGGCACCACCGAGGGCGGTGTCGGGGTCTGGCGCGGCGTGCCGTATGCCGAGCAGCCGGTTGGCGAACGCCGTTTTCTGACGCCTGCGCCGCTGCAGCCGTGGACCGGCGTGCGTGATGCGCTGGAACACGGGCCGCTCCCGCCGCAAGGAAAGTCGTTCGTCGGCGGTGGTCGCGACGACCCGAAGGTGCGTGACGAAGCCTGTCTGACGCTGACGGTGTGGTCACCCGACACCACTGGTTCGCTGCCGGTGATGGTGTGGATTCCCGGAGGCGCATTCGTATACGGGGCAGCCCAGTTCCAGCTCTACAACGGGTCGCGACTGGCCGCCAACGGAAACGTGGTGGTCGTCAACGTCACCTACCGGATCGGCGTGTTCGGCGGCTTCGAACTCAGCGACCTCGGCGATGGCTTCGACGACAATCTCGCGCTGCGTGATCAGATGGCCGCGTTGCGATGGATCCGCGAGAACATCGCCGCGTTCGGCGGTGATTCCAACCGGGTGACCGTGTTCGGCGAGTCCGCCGGGGCCACGTCGGTGCTTGCGTTGTTGGCCAGTCCGGCCGCCGACGGCCTGTTCCGACGTGCGATCGCCCAGAGCCCCGCACTGCCGCTGATCGCCGACCGCGAGCTGCGGGCGAGGCAGGCGCACGAGTTCCTGCAGCGGCTGGGCGTGAGCGCCGCCGAGGTCAAGGCGCTACCACAGCGGAAACTCCGCCACGCTGCGGGCATGCTGCAACTCAAGAGCGCCACGACCACTCCGACGTTGGCCTACGGGCTGACCTACGGCGTCGACCTGCTGCCGAACCATCCGGTCGATGCGGCCCGCGAGGGCACGTTGGCCCGGGTGCCGCTGATCATCGGCACCAACAGCCACGAGGCGTCGATGTTCACCTGGACCAAGCCGCCGATGCTGCCCACGACCACGACGTCGATCCATGCCTACCTCGACCGGGTCGCCCCCGACGCGAAGGATCGGGTGCTCGCCGCGTACCCGGACTACCCGCGCAGGCGCGCGCTGATCGCGTTCGGCTCGGACGTGATGTTCGGAGGCCCGGCGTGGGCGTTCGCCGACGCCTACAGCGCGGTTGCGCCGACGCATATGTACCGGTTTGACCATTTCGGGTGGAGCCTGCGGCTTCTCGGGCTCGGCGCCACGCACGGCAGCGAGATCGTGCACATCCAGCACAGCTACGCCTCGTTCATCGGCCGCAAGCTGCACCCGCTCGGCCGGCGGCTGCAGCCGCCCGTCGGCAGACGCATGCAGCGCGCCTGGCTGGACTTCGCGGGCAAGGGCTGGGACACGGGCGAAATCCGTTGGTCCAGCGGGCAGCACTGGCCGATCTACGACACCGAGAACCGCTTTACTCGCATTATTTTGTCGGCCCGTGACATGGTGGTCGAGGACCCCGACGCCGAGCGCCGCAGGGCCTGGGCCGGCCTCTACTGAGTTCCGCCGAAACGTTGCATTGACCGCTTGACAATGCCCGAGTACGGGCGTGCCGGAACACAGTTTCGGCGCTATGTCGGGCGGAGGTGTACCGCTTGTTGGCGAACGCCGCAATGCTGCGGTTAGCGGCTTGGTTGAACCGAAAAGCCGTGTGGCTGTGCGGTTCCCAGGCCAGAAATTCTCCCCCGCAAGCGGGTGAGGTACCGCTTGCGAGGGGGAGTGCCCCCACGTCGCCGACGATGCCGCCGCGCATGTCGACGGTCCGGGGTGCCGACGCCGTGCGGTTGCGGCTGGTCCACGTCACCTTGGTGATCACCGTCGCCCACTGCGGCCACGACTCTGCGTCATCGAGCAACGCGAACAACTGCTCGGGGGTGATCGTCAGGCCGACGGTGCTGACGAAGCGAAACGGTGCATGGCCATCCACCGTGGAGCACGGTGCCTAGTCGGGACCGTCGCTTGCCGCGGCGAGCAACGGAACCAACACCTCGCTGATCGGAGTGGCGAGCCCGTGCGCAGCGGCCTTGCGCAGGATGACGCCGTTGCGGATGTCCCACTCCAGCGGCCTGTTCGCTTCCCGGTCGGTGAGCATCGACGTGGTGATGTCTGGCGGGGCCTGAGCCAGCATGCCGACGATCTCGTCAATCACTTCGTCGCCGAGATTGGCTCCGTCGGCGCGCGCCACGGCCAGGCACTCCGCGAGATAGCGCCGACCCAGCGCCGCCACGTCGTCGCGGCGGAAGGCGCCCCCGCGCCTTCCGGTCAACACCATGACGGCGACCACGGCGTTCACCAGCAACTTACGCCAGGCGGCGGTGCTGAAGTCGGGGTCCAGCTCGACAGTTACCCCCGCGCCGCGCAACAACTCCGCAAGCGTCGCGGCCGCCTCTGTGTCCGGCAGCACCAGCCGCGGTTCGGTGCGCACCCGCACCCAGCCTTCTGGCTGGACTTCCGACGAGATCCACACGGCAGCCGGCACGACCGTCGACGAAGGACAGAACCGTCCCACCCGTTCGACTTGTTCGACGCCGTTCTGCAGCGCGCACACCACCGTGTGCTCGTTGCACAGCCGCTGCAACCAGGCGCCGGCCTGCTCGTTCTGGGTGTCCTTGACGGCAAGGAACACCACGTCAACCGGACCATCTACCTCGGCGGGATCGGTGTGGACGAGTTCCGCCAGCACGATCGGATCGTGGTCGTCGGGGCGGACCTCGATCGATTCGCGCGCGGTGTGCCCGCACAGCACGACGGCGTGACCGGCGGCGCTCAGATACGCCGCGACAGTCGAACCGATAGCGCCGGGTCCGACGAGTGCAATGCGGCTTCCCATGATCGCCAAGCTACCGGCGGTCACGCCCCCTCTACACTTGGCAGTCGTCTAGTCAGGTCATTCACAGGAGTTTTTGTGCTGCGCACACATGCGGCCGGTTCGTTGCGGACCACCGATGCCGGGCAGAAGGTAACCCTCGCCGGCTGGGTGGCACGTCGGCGCGACCACGGCGGTGTCATCTTCATCGATCTGCGCGACGCATCCGGGGTGTCTCAGGTGGTGTTCCGCGAGGGTGACGTGCTGGCCCAGGCACACCGGCTGCGCGCCGAGTTCTGCATCGCGGTCGACGGTGTCGTCGAGATCCGGCCCGCGGGCAACGCCAATCCCGAAATCGCCACGGGCGACATCGAGGTCAACGCCACGTCGCTGACCGTGCTGGGCGAGAGCGCACCGCTGCCGTTTCAGCTCGACGAGCCCGCAGGCGAAGAAGCGCGACTCAAGTACCGCTACCTGGACCTGCGCCGCGATGGCCCGGGCGGTGCGATCCGGTTGCGCTCCAAGGCGAATGCCGCCGCCCGCGAGGTGCTGGCGGGGCACGACTTCGTCGAGATCGAGACACCGACGATGACCAGGTCGACGCCCGAGGGTGCGCGCGACTTCCTGGTTCCGGCGCGCCTGCAGCCGGGGTCGTTCTACGCGCTGCCGCAGAGCCCGCAGCTGTTCAAGCAGCTGCTGATGGTCGCAGGCATGGAGCGGTACTACCAGATCGCGCGGTGCTACCGCGACGAGGACTTCCGCGCCGACAGGCAACCGGAGTTCACCCAGCTCGATATGGAGCTGAGCTTCGTCGACACCGAGGACGTCATCGCGATCTCGGAGGAGATCATCAAGGCGTTGTGGGCGCTCATCGGCTACGACGTGCCCACGCCGCTGCCACGGATGACCTACGCCGACGCGATGCGCCGATTCGGCTCCGACAAACCCGATCTGCGGTTCGGCCTGGAACTCGCCGAGTGCACCGACTTCTTCAAGGACACGCCGTTCCGCGTGTTCCAGGCGCCCTACGTCGGCGCCGTGGTCATGCCGGGCGGTGCATCTCAGCCGCGCCGCACGCTCGACGCCTGGCAGGACTTCGCCAAGCAGCGTGGTCACCGCGGGCTCGCATATGTGCTTGTCGGCGACGACGGGACCCTGAGCGGTCCGGTGGCCAAGAACCTGTCGGACGCCGAACGCGACGGGCTGGCCACGCATGTCGGCGCGTCGCCGGGCGACTGCATCTTCTTCTCAGCCGGACCGGCCAAGTCGTCGCGGGCGCTGCTCGGCGCGGTCCGCATCGAAATCGCCAAGCGGCAGAACCTGATCGATCCGAACGCGTGGGCGTTCACCTGGGTGGTCGACCCGCCGCTGTTCGAACCCGCCGACGAGGCGACCGCGCACGGCGACGTCGCCGTCGGGTCGGGCGCGTGGACGGCGGTGCACCACGCGTTCACCGCAGCCAAGCCGGAATTCGAGGACAGCATTGACACCGATCCGGGCATCGTGCTGGCCGACGCGTACGACGTGGTGTGCAACGGCAACGAAATCGGCGGCGGCTCGATTCGTATCCACCGCCGCGACGTCCAGGAACGGGTGTTCGCCGTGATGGGTCTTGACAAGGCAGAAGCCGAGGAGAAGTTCGGATTCCTGTTGGAGGCGTTCACGTTTGGCGCACCGCCGCACGGCGGCATCGCATTCGGATGGGATCGCATCAACGCGCTGCTGTCCGGCATGGACTCGATCCGCGAGGTCATCGCGTTTCCGAAGTCCGGCGGCGGCGTCGACCCGCTGACCGGTGCGCCCGCGCCGATCACGCCGCAGCAGCGCAAGGAATCGGGAATAGACGCCAAGCCGACGAAGGACGGCTAGGCGGCGGGTTCGGGCGTGCGCGTCGCCGCGAAGAACTGCCGCAGCGCCTTGGCAATTCGCGCGCGGACGGGCGCGCCGGAGATCGCGACGTCGACCATAGTCACCGATTTGTGGGTGTGGCCGCGTGCACGGACGTGTTCTGTCGGCACTCCCGCCGCTTCGAGTGCGATCGCGTACGCGTCGCCGTCGTCGCGCACGGGATCGAACTCGGCTGTGACCACGATCGCGGGCGGCAGCCCCGACAGATCGGTGGCCTGCAACGGTGCGAAGCGGGGATCGCGTCGATCAGCGATATCGATGTAGTGGTCGTACAACCAGCGGACAAGCGCCGTAGTCAGACCGTAGCCGTCCGCATTATCGGTGAACGATGCGCGTGCCATGTCACCGTCTGTTGAGGGCGTCAACAAGGCCTGCCCGATGATGTTCGGTCCGCCCATGTCTCGCGCGAGCCGGCAGACCACCGCCGCGAGCCCACCGCCCGCGTTCCAGCCAGAGACCGCGAGCAGGCCCGGTATGCCGCCGAGTGCCTCGGCGTTGTCGGCAACCCATCGCACCGCGGCCATGGCGTCGTCCACCGCGGCCGGGAACCGGTGCTCGGGCGCGTGACGGTAATCCGCCGAGATGACGATTGCGTCGCTCCGGACGCAAAGGTCCCGGCACAGCGGATCGTCCGAAATGGCGTCGCCCACAACCCAACCTCCGCCGTGGAAGTACACGATGATCGGGCGAGGGCCCGGGGTAGTCGGCGGCCGGTACAGCCGGTACGCCAGGTCGCCTGAGGTGCCGGGCAGGGTGCCGTCGACTATCTCGCCGACATCCGGTCCTGGCGGACGCACTGCTGACATCTGGTTGTAAAAGGCGCGCGCGTCCTCGACTGGCATCGATTCCATCGTCGGCAGATTCATTGCCGCCATCCGGTTGAGGACCATTTCCACGTCCGGCTGCAAGCGGCGCACCACTCCGTCGTTGCACTCCGTGCCACCGGGACCGGACAGCGTGAAGCCCAGATAATCATGTGCGACCACTTCGTCACAGCTCGCCCGGTAAAAGTCGACTCCCGCACAGTACGGCAGGAAGACCCGTGGCTTGCCCGGCACGTTGGCACCCATGTACCAAGAGTTAGCAGCGGGGAAGAGGGTGATATCGGCGCAGTCGTTGACATGCTGAGTCCACCCTGTTTCGGCAGTCTCCGTCGGCTCGATGACGGCGAAACCCCGTGCGCACAGGTGACCGAGGCAGTCGAGCACCCAGTCAACGTGTTGTTCGATTGAGACGGCCATGTTCGACAGCACCGAAGGGCTACCGGGACCGGTGATGAGAAACAGGTTCGGAAAGCCGGCCGTGGTCAACCCGAGATAGGTCTGCGGCCCGTTCGCCCATTTATCCTTGAGCGCCAGGCCGTTACGCCCCCTGATGTCGACGGCCGTTATCGCACCGGTCACGGCGTCGAAACCGGTGGCGAAGACGATCGCGTCAAAGGTGAACGATTCGTCGGCAGTGTCGATGCCGGTCTCTGTGACTTGTCGGATCGGATGCTTTCGGATGTTGACCAGGCGCACGTGCGGCAGGTTGTAGGTGGCGTAGTAATTCGTGTCCAGGCACGGCCTCTTCGTCGCGACGGGGTAATCCGTCGGGCACAGATCGGTCGCCGTCTGAGGATCGTCGACGATGGCGCGGATCTTGTTCCGGAAGAACTCGGCGAACTCGTGATTGGCTGCCGGATTGCTCATCACATCGGCGTAGACGTTGATCGCCTCGAACAGCTCGCCGATTTCCCAAGCGCGCTCATAACGTTGTTCGCGTTCGGTCTCCGTGACGCTGAATGTCGGGGTGATGCTGCGCTCCATCGGGATACCGCCCGGGGACATCCTCGCCGCGCTGCGATAGTCGGCCTCGTTCGCTGCGAATTGCGCGAGCCTCTCGGGCGACAGCTGACCATTGTGCGCCGGGATCGAAAAGGTCGGGGTGCGCTGAAATACCACGACCTGCCGCGCTTCCTGCGCGATAATCGGAATCGATTGCACCCCAGAGGAGCCGGTGCCGATCACCGCCACGCGCTTACCGGTGAAGTCGACTGGATCGTGCGGCCACCGGCTGGTGAAGTACACCTCACCGGTGAACCGCTCGAGACCGTCGATCTCGGTCTGCTTGGGCACGGACAGACAGCCAGTGGCCATCACGACGAAACGAGCGGTGACATCGTCGCCGCGGTCGGTGCGCACACGCCATAGCGACGCATCGTCATCCCACCCCGCCTGCCGCACTCGTGTCGAGAAGGTGAGGTGGCGCCGCAGGTCGTGCTTGTCGGCGACGTGGTTCAAATAACGCAAAATCTCCGGTTGGCGGGCGTACTTCTCCGACCATTGCCAGTCGCGCTGCCAGTCGGGATCGAAACTGTACATATAGTCGATGCTGGGTACGTCGACCCGGGCGCCCGGATATCGGTTCCAGTACCACGTGCCGCCGAGGTCGTCGGCCGCTTCGAATACGCGCAGTCGGTAGCCGGCGCGGCTGAGGCGATAGACGAGATAGAGGCCTGCAATCCCCGCACCGACGACGACGACGTCTACATCAGGCTCCGGCCGGTCGGTTTCGGTCATCAACCGATAATCACGCCAAGGTGATCGCCCGTCTTCAGTATTGGAATACTCCCTTTCGGCGCACCGGCGCCGTTCACCCGGGAATAGACGCCAAACCGCCGAAGCTTCAACGGGCATGACCCGACCGCCACATGACACCGAGACGACGAAGGCGTTCAACGCCAAGGTCGCCGACGAGTTTCGCGCCAACAACGGCAAGGTCGGTGGCGCATTCGAGGGCAACGAGCTGCTGCTGCTGACAACCGTCGGCGCTAAGTCTGGTCAATCGCGACTGTCGCCGCTGTCCTGCAAACGCATCGACGGGAAACTGCTGATCATCGCCGGGTACGGCGGTGCCGACGTCAATCCGGCGTGGGTGCACAACCTGCGGGCCGACCCTCGCGCCAGCGTTGAACTGGCAGGCGAGTCCTTCGACGTGACGGCCCGCGAACTGCCGCCCGACGAGCGCGA
>DASQCE010000415.1:0-3962 GCA_035634855.1 Mycobacterium sp. | reverse complement strand
GGTCGGCGACCCGATGAACCAGTCGTGGGGTGTCCTGGACGCGTTGGCGGTCACCGACTTTCCGGACATCCGGCTCAAGTGCGCGATCTACTCGGCAAACCAGGGCAACATTCTCATCATCCCGCGTGAGGGCGGATACATGGTCCGCTTGTATATCGAGCTGGACAACGTCCGCGACACGGAGATGCTCACGGGCCGCAGTGTCACCCCGGAGAAACTGGCCACGGTCGCAAACCGGATCATGCACCCGTACAGCGTTGAGGTCAAAGACGTCGGGTGGTGGGCGGTGTATGAGATCGGCCAGCGTCTGTGCGACAAGTTTGACGACGTGCCGGTGGAGGAGATGGGCGACCGCCTGCCGCGGGTGTTCATCGCGGGCGACGCCTGCCACACGCACAGCGCCAAGGCCGGTCAGGGCATGAATGTGTCCATGAACGACACCTGGAACCTGGGGTGGAAGCTGGGCGCGGTCCTGCGCGGGACCGCCAGGCCGGAGCTGCTGCACACCTACTCCGCGGAACGCCAGAAGATCGCCAAGCAACTCATCGATTTCGACCGCGAGTTCGCCAAAATGTTCAGCGCCCACCCGACGGAGTCCGGTGGCGCCGGGGCAGTGGGTGTCGACCCGGAGGAGTTCCAGCAGTACTTCATCACGCAAGGCCGCTTCACCGCGGGAGTCGCGACCAAGTACGAGCCATCGATGATCACTGCCGAGGCGTTGTTCCAGCACCTGGCGGAGGGCTTCCCGGTCGGGATGCGCTTCCACTCCGCCCGGGTGGTCCGGTTGGCCGACGGCAAACCGGTCCATCTCGGCCACGTTGCGCGGGCGGACGGCGCCTGGCGCATCTACATTTTCGCCGACCGGAACGACCCGACGGGCGAAAACTCCCATTTCCGGCAGCTGTGCGAGTTCTTGGAGTCCGACGGGTCTCCGATCAAGCGCTACACGGCGGCCGGCGCCGACCCCGACTCGGTAATCGATGTCCGTGCCATCTTCCAGCAGGGACATCGTGAGCTGGCCGTCGACAAGATGCCGGCGGTCCTGCTGCCGAGGAAGGGCAGGTGTGGCCTGATCGACTACGAGAAGATGTTCTGCCCCGACCCGACGACAGACGACATCTTCGACCTGCGCGGCGTGATCCGCGAGACGGGCTGCATGGTCGTTGTCCGTCCGGACCAGTACGTCGCACACGTGCTCCCACTGCACGGCTACGACGGCCTGGCCGACTTCTTCGCCGGGATACTGATCGACGCCAAGTGAGGGAGTCCCCAGTGTGTCCTGATCGGGGCCTTGGCGATCGCGAGGCTGACCCTGAACCTTCGGTTAGGCATCCTGCCGGCGTGGCCAACCAGGATGGTTCTTGGTTTGGGAACACCCGCACGCGCCGAACCGACTCCGTACCGTAACCATCGCAAAGCTCGACGGTCCGCATCCGGATCGCCGAATGCCATCGTCAAGGAGGATCAATGGCCAAGTGGGATGAGGCAAGCGTCGCCGCCGAACTGCTCGCCTGTGAGGCGGAGCGTCGCGATCGGGAGCCGTTCACCGACGAATGGCCGGAGCTCGATGTCGACACCGGCTATCGAATCCAGGACGCCAATCTGGCCAAGCGGTTGGCGCGGGGAGAAAAGCTGGTGGGCGTGAAGTTGGGCCTGACCAGTGAGGCCAAGCAGAAGCGGATGGGCGTGTACGCCCCGTTCGTCGCGTGGCTGACCGACGACATGATTCTCACCGAGGGCGACCCGGTGCCCCAGGCGAAGCTGATCCACCCGCGGATCGAGCCGGAGATCATCTTCGTCATGAAGGACCGGCTGGCCGGCCCGGGTGTCACCCGCGAGTCCGCGATGGCCGCCGTCGGGACGGTCTCGGCCGGTGCCGAGGTCATCGACTCCCGGTATAAGGACTTCCGCTTCCGTGCGGGCGACGTTGTCGCCGACAACGCCTCCAGCGGGGCTTGGGCGACCGGCTCGGTGGTGGTGAAGCCCGAGGACATCGATCTGCTGAACGAGAAGGTCGAGGTCTACGTCGACGGCAAGCTCGAGCACACCGGCACCGGTGCCGACGTGCAGGGACACCCCGGCGAGGCGCTGGCGCTGGCGGCCAACGACTTGGCCCGCCGTGGCCTGGCCATCGAGGCCGGCCAGATCGTGCTGACCGGTGGCATCACCGACGCCGTCTTCGCCCCGCCCGGGTCGACCGTGACCTGCAAGTTCTCCAGCCTGGGCGAGGTAATCATCGAAGGCGGCGAATGATGCCGCTGATCGAGGTCACGCTGGCTGAGGGGCGCAGCCCCGAGAAGTTGCGGGCACTGATCAGCAAGCTGACCGAAGCCGTGGTGGAGACCGGCGTGGCCAAGAAGGAGGCCGTGCGGGTCATCCTCCGTGAGGTGCCCAAGTCGCACTGGGCCGCCGGCGACGAGACCCTGGCCGAGCGTGCGGCCAAGCAGCAGAACGTTTAGCACCGAGAAGGCGAGTTCCATGCGCAAGGAAATCACTGTTCGGCAGCTGCCGAACTTCATCAATGGCAAGTTCGTCGAGACCGGCAACACGTTCGACGTCCTGTACCCGATCACCGGTGAGGTCACCGCCCAGGCCCACACCGCCGGCAAGGCCGAGGTGGACGCCGCGGTCGCAGCTGCCCGTGCCGCCCTCAGCGGCCCGTGGGGCAAGATGCCGCAGGCGGAGCGCGCCACGATGGTCCGTGCCATCGCCGACGGCATCAACAAGCGGTTCGACGACTTCCTCGAGGCGGAGGTCCTGGACACCGGCAAGCCCTACTCGGTCGCCAGCCACGTCGACATCCCCCGGGGTGGGGCCAACTTCGCGACCTTCGCCGATGTGCTCCGCGAGCATCCCACCGAGGCGTTCCGCATGGACACCCCGGACGGCCTGGGTGCGCTCAACTACGGCGTACGCCGCCCCCGCGGCGTCATCGGCATCATCTCGCCGTGGAACCTGCCGCTGCTGCTGATGACGTGGAAGGCCGGTCCCGCGCTCGCCTGCGGCAACACCGTGGTCGTCAAGCCGTCCGAGGTCACCCCCTCGACCGCCACCCTGCTCGGCGAGGTCATCAACGACGTCGGCGTCCCCGAGGGCGTCTACAACGTCGTCCACGGGTTCGGGGAGACGGGTGCGTTGATCACCTCGCACCCCGACGTCGATGGCATCACCTTCACCGGTGAGACCGTGACCGGCTCGATCATCCTGAAGGCCGCCGCCCCGACTCTGAAGGCCTCCTCGATGGAGATGGGCGGCAAGAACGCCGGCATCGTCTTCGAGGACGCGGACCTCGACCTTGCCGTCAAGGAACTGGGCCGGTCGTGCTTCCTTAACTCCGGCCAGGTCTGCCTCGGCACCGAGCGGGTCTACGTGCACGAGTCGATATTCGACGAGGTCGCTGACCGGCTGGTGGACTACGCCAAGAACGAGCTCAAGTACGGCTACCCGGACGACGAGGCCACCAACTTCGGTCCGGTGGTCTCCGACGAGCATCGCGACAAGGTGCTGAGCTACTACAAGCTCGCCGAGGAAGAGGGCGCCGAGGTGCTGCACGGCGGCGGCGCGCCGAAGTTCGGTGACGAGCGGGACGGCGGCTCCTGGGTGGAACCCACCATCTGGAAGGGCCTCGCCCACGACAGCCGGGTGGCCACCGAGGAGATCTTCGGACCTGCCGTTGCGCTGATCCCCTTCACCGACGAGGACGAGGTGATCAAGCTCGCCAACGACACCGACTATGGCCTGGCGGCAACCTTCTTCACCACCAACTCCTCGCGGGTGCACCGGGTCGCCCCGCAGCTCGAGGCCGGCATCATCTGGGTCAATTCCTGGTTCCTCCGCGACCTGCGCACGGCCTTCGGCGGCATGAAGCACTCCGGCATCGGCCGCGAGGGCGGCGTGCACGGGCTCGAGTTCTACACCGAGACGTCCAACGTCTGTGTGAAGATCTGAGCAAGCGGCGTGGC
>DASQCE010000414.1:0-13275 GCA_035634855.1 Mycobacterium sp. | reverse complement strand
CTCGGGCGGCGGCACTCAGGTCATCTCCGTGGGCAAGCGCTGCCTGCTAGGCGCCAATGCCGGGCTGGGCATTTCGCTCGGCGATGACTGCGTCGTCGAGGCCGGCCTGTATGTGACCGCGGGGACGAAGGTGCAGACCGCTGACGGCAACACGGTCAAGGCGCGCGAGCTGTCAGGCGCCAACAACCTGCTGTTCCGGCGCAACTCGCTGTCTGGGGCGGTCGAGGTCGTCAAGCGCGACGGTACGGGCATCACGCTCAACGAGGCCCTGCACGCCAATTGATTGCCCCCTCTCGCGAGCGTCCGTGTTCCCCCCGCAAGCGGGAGGTACCACCAGTACGCGACAACGCCGTGGATTCCGGGCATTATGCGGTCGCTCGCGGGCCACGAGCGGCCCTTGAGGGCGTAAGTTGCGATCATGGCGCAGCCGACCGTCGCACTGTTTCCCGAACCCGGCGCGTGGGGGCCGACCAACAACCTGGTCGCCCTCGGAAATCATCTGCGGGAGCGGGGTATCCGTACCGTCTTCGTCGTCGAGGAGTCGTTCGAGGGCGAGCTCGCCAAGCGCGGGTTCGAAGAGCGGTTGATGCGGATGGCGCCGCCACCGGGGCCTGATGTCGCCGGCCAAGCGGGTCCGCTGGGCGAAGAGGCCGTCGGCGGCGGGTGGGCCGAGTTCGTCCGGGAGACGTCGCCGCAGTTCCGCAGGCCGACCATCGAGCAGCTGGAGACGGTGACGGCGCCGATCTGGGCCGAATTCGTCGACGGTGCCGAGTATTCGCATGACCGGCTCACCGAGATCTGGTCCGAACTCCGGCCGGATGCGATCGTCCACGACTGCGTGGCCAGCTTCCCGTCCGTGTCGCTGGCCGGCTGTCCGTGGATTCGCGTGGTGTCCGCCAATCCCCTGGAGATCACCGACCCAGACATCCCGCCGGTGTTTTCCGGCTACCCGTCACGCGACCGCAGCGGCTGGGACGACTTCTCGGTGGAGTATCGCCGGCTGACAGATCCCCTCGTCGAGCGGTCGTCGGCTTTCCATCAGCAATGCGGCGCACCGCCGCTGCCTGACGGCGAATTTCAATACGAGTCGCCGTATCTGAACCTGTACATGTATCCGGCTGAGCTCGACTACCAGCGGTCGCGGCCGCTCGGTTCGACGTGGCACCGCATCGACACCGCTACCCGCAATTCCGACGGCCGCTTCGACGTCGCCGAGAAGGTCGGCAGCGACGGCAAGCTGGTTTACCTGTCGCTGGGCAGCCTGGGCTGCATGGATGTGCCCTTGATGCAGCGGGTGATCGACTCGCTGAACCGGACACCGCACCGGGTGATCGTCTCGATGGGTCCGCTGCATGACCAGCTCACGCTCGGCGACAGGATGTGGGGTGAGCAGTTCGTGCCACAGACCGCGATCGTGCCCCAGTGCGACGCGATGATCACGCACGGCGGCAACAACACCGTCGGCGAGGCATTCACGTTCGGGGTGCCGACGATCGTGTTGCCGCTGTTCTGGGATCAGTACGACAACGCGCAGCGAATCGACGAATGTGGCTACGGTGTACGGCTTTCCACCTACGAGTTCACCGATGATGAGTTGCATGGCACGATCGAGCGGCTCAGCGGTGACGGGCAACTGGCGGCGCGGCTCGACGCGGCGTCGAAGCGGTTGCAGACCTCACCAGGACGCGTGCTCGCGGCGGACCTGATCGAAAAAGTCGTCCGCGGCTGAATCGTCAAACATGCTGACGGTCAACCCAATCTGCCAGTCGGGCAGCGGTGGTGACATGATCCAGTGCCAGCGCGACCGCACCGTACAGCGGCCCGTCTTCGCCATGCACGCCATCGCGCACCGGCGGCGGCGAAGTCTTGCGAAAGGCCATCAGCCCGTCGCGGTACGCAACCTCGAATACCTCTGGCGCGGCGGCCCTTAGGAGCGTGGCGGCCCCACCTAGCGTGACAACGTCAGGGTCGTGCAGGTTCACCAGGCCACCGATACCCCGTCCGAGCGAGGCCGCCACTGCTTCAAATGCCCGACGAGTTGCCGCGTTTCGCTTGGGGCGACCGACTATGTCATGGACGTAGCCAACCGGGTCGTCCGGTGGCGCATCGCCTAGGTGCCGGGCCAGCGCCCGCCCGTCGACGCTGAGGTCCCAGCAGCCGCGTGCACCGCACGGGCACAGCAGCGTCTTATCGCCGAATGGGACATGGCCGTATTCGCCCGCCGCGCCGTGTGCACCGGTGACCGGCTCGCCGTCGACCACTAACGTGCCGCCGATGCCCTGCGCGACGATCAAGTGAAGAGCGGTCGCGGCGGCGCGGGCCGCACCTGTCCGGGCTTCGGCGAGTCCGGCCAGCGTGGCGTCGTTACCGAGTAGCAGGCGGACGCCGGCGCGGTCCGGGATCTTCGCGGTCAGCATCGAAAGGTCGACGTCATTCCAACCGCGGGACGTGAACTGGACCAGCTTGTCGCCGCTGATGGTGCCCGCCGCCGAAACCGCTATTGCCCTGAGCCGCTTGGATTTTTGCCGATAGATCGCGCCGATCGCGTTTGCCAGCTGGGCAAGGACCGGATCCAACTCGTCGCCCGCATATCCTGCCTGGGCCACCACCTGGGGCACCCCGTCGATTCCCGCCAGGGCCAGGCGCCAATCAGCCGCGCGCAAGTCAGCCGCAAGCACCAATGGGCCGTCCGCGTGGGGGCCCAGCACCGTCGTCGGCCTGCCGCGTCCCTGCGCTGGCGCCGGTGTCTCGTCGAGCAGTCGTGCTTGCCGCGTCCGCGCAACGAGCTCGGCGGCACCACCGCTGCCGATCCCGAGGCGTTGCGCCGCCGCCGCCCGAGTGATGCCCGGCTCGGATCGCACCACCCCGATGAGTTGAGCGGCGCTCAACCAGCGCACCTGTGCGGTTTGCCGCGGATCCTGTGCCATCGCCGGTAGTATCTCACTTGAATATACTCGCCTGCCGAGTATATTCACATTACATGACCTTAGCTGCCGATCGCGTTAGCGGAGAAGGACTTCGCGAAAGCTTGCCGGGACTGCTGTCGCTCGGTTTGGCCGCGTTCCTCGCGGTGACGACCGAGGTGTTACCCGTCGGGCTGCTACCGGATATCGGCGCAACGTTCGCCGTCTCCGATTCGGTCACCGGCCTCTTGGTCAGCTTGTATGCCGTGATGGTTGCAACGCTTGCAGTTCCACTGACCGTCGCGACCTCCCGGTTCGCCCGGAAGCCACTGCTGCTGACGACGCTGCTGGGGTATGCGCTGAGCAACGCGCTGGTGGCCGCCGCGCCGGCATTCGCCCTCGTCGCAATCGGCCGGACGGTTGGCGGGATCACGCACGCCTTGTTCTTCTCGTTGATGATCGGATACGCCCCTCGACTGGTGTCGCGGGCGGATGTCGGCCGCGCGCTCGCACTCGCCGCCGGAGGCGCCTCAGCCGGCATGGTCCTCGGTGTGCCGCTGTCCACTTCGTTGGGCACCGCGGCCGGATGGCGAGCGTCGTTCGCAGTACTGGCTGTGCTGTCGGTTCTCACGTTCGCCCTCGTGAACAGGTTGCTGCCAAGCGTGGATCACGAACCGATGTCAGGTGGTTCCGTCTGGGCCGGCGGCGGCGCACTCGCGGCGGTATCGGTGTCGAATTTGTTCTCGTTTCTCGGGCAGTTCACGGTTTACACCTTCGTCAGCGTGATGTTGCTGTCCAGTGGGGTCAGCCCGGCGTTCGTTGGCCCGATTCTGCTCGCATGCGGTGCCTGTGGGCTACTCACCCTCTGGTGGGTCGGCCGGAATCTCGACCGAAGCCCGAGACGAACGGCCGTGGTCGTACTGGCAGTGGTCATCGGCGCTGTCGTTGTGCTCGGCAGCACGTGGCCGAGTCTCGTGGCAGTGATTGTAGCGACGGCCGTCTGGAATGGGGCATTCGGCGGTTTGCCGTCGATCTACCAAGCATGTGCGGTGCGCTCGCATGCGTTGTCGCCCGAACTGGCCGGTGCGTGGGTGAACGCCACGGCCAACGCCGGCATCGCAGGCGGAGCCGCCATCGGCGCCGGTCTGCTTCAAGCGGCGGGCCTGCCATCGTTGCCGTGGGTGGCCGCATCGCTGATCGGTCTCGGCCTGGCCGTAATCCTACTGTCTCGCAAAGCTTTTCCAGCACACGCGTAGATTCGCTCAGCCAGCCGCGTTGGACCTCAGCGGCGGACAGTTGCCCTGCTCGTCGACCGCCAGCTCGAAATGCCAAAGCTCGTTCGCGTAGATCTGGCACAAACCGAACTGGGCGCCGTTGCGGATCAGCCATTTGTCGGCATCGACGGGAACGACGTCCACCGCCTGGCCGACAACGTGTTTCGACACGTCTGGCGACGCGACGTACTGCCTTGCGATGTCCGCACTGCCGTACGTACGGACGGCGTCGTCAAACAGCCGCTGCTGGAAGCCCTTTGATCGCCAGCCGGAGTTGATCCGCAGGTCGATGCCCTGTACCGCCGCCGCGCGCGCCGCGTCCTGAATGGCATTGAGCAGGGCTGGATCGAGTTGAGACAGAGCGGGATTCGACACGTCGAAAGGGCTGAGCGTCTGGCCGTCGGGAATCCACCCGCCGTAGCTATCGGTGGCCGCCGGTCCTATCGTGAGCGGCTCGGGAGGAGGTGCCGGCTCGGTGGTCGATACGGGCTCTATCTGTACCGCCGTCGCGCAGCCGCCGACCAGCAGTGCCGTCGCCCACAAGATGCCAAGGGGGCGACGAGCGTGCGCAAAATGCACGCGAAATCCGGGGTGTCTAGCTGCAAACAGGCTTCCTCTTGCGCGCGGGGTGGGCCCCCAGCTTCCGAGGGGAGTGCCCCCAATTCGCGGTAACTGACGCATCAGTCGCCGGGGGCCAGAATGCAGAATTCGTTGCCCTCCGGGTCGGCCAGCACCACCCAGGTTTGCTCGCCCTGGCCGATGTCGACGTGCCGGGCGCCCAAACCGATCACGCGATCGACCTCCGCCTGCTGATCGTCGGGCCGGAAGTCGAGATGGATGCGGTTCTTGACCACCTTGTCGTCGGGCACGTCGATGAACAGCCAGTTGGGTCCGGCCCCGGAGGGAGCCTCGAGCACCACATCGCCGTCCTCGTCGAGAGAGTGCCGCCAGCCCAGCACCTTCGACCACCAGGCACCCAGCGCGGCGGCGTCGTGAGCGTCGATGCATATCTCGTCGAACGTCAGAGCCATCCGGTCAACTCCTTCTTCAGCACCTTACCCATAGCGTTTCGCGGCAGGCTCTCCACCAGTCGCACCTCCCGCGGTCGCTTATGCACCGAAAGCTCTTGCGCGACAAAATCGATCAAAGCCTGCGGTTCGACATCACCGACGACGAAGGCGACGATGCGCTGGCCGAGGTCGTCGTCTGGCGCGCCGATCACCGCGGCCTCGGCCACACCGGGGTGGCTGAGCAGCACGGTCTCGATCTCGCCTGCGCCGACCCGGAAGCCGCCTGTCTTGATCAGGTCGACCGACTCGCGGCCGACGATGCGGTGCATCCCGGCGTCATCGATGACAGCGACGTCGCCAGTGCGATACCAGTCGCCATCGAAAACCTCGGCGGTTGCGTCCGGCCTGTTGAGGTAGCCGTCGAATATCGTCGGGCTCTGAAGCTGTAGGCGCCCAATGGATTCGCCGTCATGCGGCACAGCGGCGCCGTCCTCGTCGACCAGTCGCGTCTGCACGCCCGTCAGCGGCAGCCCCACCGAGCCGGGTCTGCGCTCACCATCGGCGCGGGTGGACAGCGTGATCAGCGACTCGGTGCTGCCGTAGCGTTCCACCGGCTGGTGTCCGGTCAGTCGGGCCAGCTTGTCGAAGACCGGCACTGGCAGCGGCGCGCTGCCCGACACCAGCAGCCGGGCCGACGCGAGTGCCCGCGCGGCGTCCCCGTCATCGGCGACTCGAGACCACACTGTCGGCACCCCGAAATACATCGAGCCACCCGCCGCCGCATACGCCGCAGGCGCCGGTTTTCCGGTGTGCACGAAGCGATTTCCGATCCGCAGCGACCCGAGCAACCCGAGTACCAGGCCGTGCACGTGGTACAGCGGAAGCCCGTGCACCAAGGTGTCGTCAGGTGTCCACTGCCACGCCTCGGCGAGCATGTCGATGTCGGCGGCGATGGCACGCCTGCTCACCACCACGCCTTTGGGCGGACCGGTGGTGCCCGAGGTGTAGATGATCAACGCGGCGGCGTCCGGGTGCGGCTCGGGGTAACGATGCCATGACCGGGCATGCAGGCGCACCGGGATGTGCGGCAGGTCGGCGGTCTCCTGGGGCTTCTCCCCCAGCCACGCCTGTGCGCCGGAGTCGGTGAGGATATGACGGCGCTCGGCGGCGCCGACGTCGGCGGGGACAGGGACAACGGGCACGCCTGCCATCAGACATCCGGCGATCGCCAGCACGGTCGTCGCAGTTGGAGCGGCCAGCACGGCCACCTTGTCAGCGTCGGCGACCCGCTCGGCCACCGACGTTGCCGCGCCGACGAGATCACTGCGGCTCAGCACGGCGCCGTCGACGCGTACCGCGTCGCCAATGTCGGCGCCGCCTGCGACGGCGGCGGGGTTGAGCGAGTCGAGCAGCACAATCGTGAGGTTACCCATATCGCGCTCGGCAATACTGGGCGCGTGAACCAGATCCGTCGGGTGGCGTCGCGTGAGGTGTACCGGAACGACTGGCTGTCCCTGCGTGAGGACGACATCCGGCGTCCGGACGGCAGCCCCGGCATTTACTCGGTGATCGACAAGCCCACGTATGCGCTGGTGATCCCGCGTGACGACGACCGCTTCCACCTGGTCGAGCAGTTTCGCTATCCGCTGGGCCTGCGGCGCTGGGAGTTTCCGCAGGGCACTGCGCCGGGCCAGGAGGAATCCGATCCGATCGAGCTGGCCAACCGCGAGTTGCGGGAGGAGACCGGGTTGCGGGCCGCCTCGATGGAGTTGCTGGGCACGCTCGATGTCGCGCCGGGGATGAGCAGCCAACGCGGCAGGGTGTTCCTGGCGACGGGCATTACCGAGGGTGAGCACGAACGCGAGCACGAGGAGCAGGACATGCACAGCGACTGGTTCTCGCGCGCACAGCTGGAACGCATGATCCGCGACGGCGACATCTGCGATGCCCAGACCGTCGCGGCGTGGGCGCTGTTCATGCTTGCCGGGCACTAGTCGAAAACCGCGGACCGGCCAACCCTCTCCCACGCGGCCAGTTCGGCCTTCGCACTGTCGAGCGACTCCGCGATCGCGTCGACGGCGTCGTTGCCCAGCGCCAGCCGCAGCGGCGGGTCCGCGGATTCCAGCGCCGACAGGATCGCTGCGGCGGCCTTGGCCGGATCGCCGGGCTGCTTACCGTCGTCATCGGGCATCCCGGCGCGCAGCGGTTCGATCTGCTCGTCGTACGCGGGGATGGCCCCGGAGATCAGCAGCGCGCCGGGCCCGTTGAACGACGTGCGGAACGCGCCGGGCTCGACGATCAGCACCCGGATGCCGAACCGCTCGACCTCCTTGGCGAGTGCCTCGGACCATCCCTCGAGCGCGAACTTCGTCGCGGAATACGCGCCGACGCCCGGAAACGTGAACCGCCCACCCATGCTGCTCATTTGGACGATCGCGCCGGTGCCGCGCTCGCGCATGCCGGGCAGGACGGCGCGGGTCAGCGCGGCGGGGCCGAAGAAGTGCAGGTCCATCAGGTCGCGCAGCTCAGCGTCGCTGGTCTCCTCGGCGGCGCCGATCGCGCCGCGGCCTGCGTTGTTCACCAGGACATCGACGCGCCCGTGCCGGTCAAGCACCTCCGTGACCGCCGTGCGGATGCGATCGGTGTCGGTGACGTCGAGTGCCAGCGCGGTGACGCGCTCGGGTGCCGACGCGATCAGGTCGGCGAGCGCGTCCGTGCGTCGCGCCGCGGCCACGACGATGTCGCCTGCGGCCAGCGCGGCCTCGGCGATTGCACGTCCGAAGCCCGAACTCGCGCCTGTGATCAGCCATACCCGGGGTTGGTTGGTTGCCATGGTTCATCTATGCCGCACGGCGGCCGGGTTGTCCAGCGGCCGCGAAGAGTACGGCAGGTTAGCCCGTCAATCTGTGGATTGTGCAAGGAAGAACCGTCATGAGGACGTTTCGGCTTCCCTGCCTGTGACTGCCCTCACATGATGAGGCCGCACATACAGACGAGAAGGGGGTTCAGGAACATGCAACTAGAACGACAAATCGGCGACGTACCTCGAGCAAGATCCGTGGCCGGCAACGTGATTCGCGGATCGCTGGGCAACTTGATCGAGTGGTACGACTGGTACGCCTACGCGGCGTTCAGCATCTACTTCGCGGGTGTGTTCTTCCCATCGGGGAATTCGACGGCGCAGCTGTTGAACACGGCGGGGATCTTCGCGATCGGGTTCCTGATCCGGCCGCTCGGCGGCTGGCTGTTGGGTTGGTACGCCGACCGGTCCGGGCGCCGCGCGGCGCTGACGCTCTCAGTGACCATGATGGGCGTCGGATCGCTCGGCATTGCCGTCCTGCCGGGCTACGCCCAGATCGGCGCGCTCGCACCCATCTTGCTGGTCGTCGCCCGACTGCTCCAGGGGTTGTCGCTAGGCGGCGAGTATGGAACCTCCGCGACGTATCTCAGCGAAGTGGCCACCCCACACCGGCGCGGCTTCTACTCCTCATTCCAGTACGTGACGTTGACTAGCGGCCAACTTCTGGCGCTGGGAGTTCAGATCATCCTGCAGCAGGTGCTCACCCCGGAGCAGCTGCATGCCTGGGGCTGGCGGATCGCGTTCGTCATCGGAGCGGCGGCCGCCGTGACCGTGATGTGGTTGCGGCGCACGATGGACGAGTCGGAGAGCTTCAAACTCGCTGTCAAGGAGAGCACCGAGAACGCCGAACGCGGCAGCTTGCGGGTCCTGCTCTCGTATCCGCGCGAGTGCTTGACCGTCGTGGGGCTGACTCTCGGCGGCACCATCGCGTTCTACACGTTCACCACGTACATGCAGAAGTTCATGATCAACACGGCCGGTCTGCCCAAGGAGCAGGTGACGTGGATCAACTTCGTCGCGCTGATCATCTTCGTCGCCCTTCAGCCGGTCGTCGGCGCCCTGTCGGACCGGATCGGCCGCCGACCGATTCTCATCGCGTTCGGGATCGGTGCGACGCTGTGCACCGTGCCGCTGCTCACCGCGGTGTCCCACGCCGGCTCCGCGCTATCGGCGTTCGGCCTGATGCTGATCGGTCTGGTCATCGTGTCGGGTTACACGTCGATCAACGCCGTGGTGAAGGCGGAACTCTTTCCCGCCCGCATCCGGGCCCTCGGCGTCGGGCTGCCGTATGCACTCACCGTCGCTATCTTCGGCGGCACCACCGAGTACGTGGCGCTCGGGCTGAAAAACCTCGGCCATGAGAGTTGGTTCTTCTTCTACGTGGCCGGGTGCGGGTTGATCTCGCTGCTGGTTTACGCCTTCATGGGCGAGTCCTCACGACGCTCGTACTTGGAGCGGGAGGCATGCGAAGTCCAGGGCGTCAACCCCGAACTCGCCAACAGCCTGCAGGTTTCGGGGAAGGCTTCGTAACATCAGCACGATGCAAGTGCTGCTCGTCGAAGACGACGAGGGTGTGGCGTCCGCGCTGGCCGAGCTTCTCGGCCAGACGGGCGCGACCGTCGTCCGAGCCAGCCGTGGCACCGACGCCCTCCATCGTGTCAAGGGCTGCGATCTCGTGCTGTTGGATTTGGGGTTGCCCGACATGGACGGACTGGACGTCCTTCGCACGCTTCGGCGTGCGTCGGGGGTTCCGGTCATCATCATGACCGCCCGAGACAGCGACGGCGCGGTTGTGCTCGGGCTCCGCGCAGGAGCCGACGACTACTTGGTCAAACCGGTACGGAAAGCAGTACTGCTGGCTCGGATTCAGGCCGTCATGCGACGCGTCCGCCGTGTGGGGGGCGACGCGGCAGGCCCGTCCCGCCCGGTGGTTGCGGGACCCGTAACCATCGACCGCGATCGGCGGGAAGTCACTCTGGAGGGAAACCCGCAGGCGCTCACCAAGACTGAGTTCCAGATCGTCTCCACGCTGGCTGCCCGGCAGGGTGAGGCGGTCAGCCGCGAGGACCTGATGCTCGAGGTGTGGGGAACCGCGGTGGTCGGCAGGTCCAGGTCCTTGGACTTCTTCATCGGACAGCTGAGGGCCAAGCTCGTCGGGCTGCCGCTTAAGACGGTGCGCGGCTTCGGTTTTCGGCTGGACACCTGAAATGGGGCTGCGGGTTCGCCTTGTACTCGTCCTCCTCTCGCTGCTGGCGATCGCGGCACTCGCGGTGCCCTTGGGGCTGAGCCTCGCGGACCGGCGAACCGCCACTCTCGCCGCGGAACGGGGTCGCCAGCTTGCTGCGCTGGCGGATTCGGCGGCCATGCCCGGCGTCCCGCTGCAGCGTCAGGTCGACCGGTACTACGAGGTGTACGGGGAAGGCGTCCTCATCGTCGACGGCGACGGCCAACCACGGTCCGCACGCGGACTCAGCAACTCCGAACCCGCCGTGGCCGCGGCGATAAGCGGTGCCCTCGTCGACGCACCGGCGTCGCGGTGGGCCCGCATCCTGCCGTGGAGCCGCGATCACGTCCTGGCCACGGAGGGTGTCCGCAGCGACGGAGAGTTGGTCGGCGCCGTCGTGGTGGCGGTCGACACCTCGGTCGCGGCGCGCGGCGTCGCCAGCGGTTGGCTGTGGGTGGCGGTCGGCTGCGTGAGTCTGCTCATGCTGGCGCTGCTGGTCGCCCGAGCCCTCACGCGATGGGTGCTGCGCCCGGTCGACGGGCTCGAGCGCGCCGTCGCCGAGATGACCGAAGGCGTCGCCGGGTTGCCAGCGCACGTAGCCGGGCCGCCGGAACTGCGCCACTTCACGTCGGCGTTCAACACGATGTCTCAGGCGGTGCGGGCCTCACTCGAGCGGCAACGGCGCCTCGTCGCCGATGCCTCGCACCAACTGCGCAATCCGCTGGCCGCAGTCCGTCTGCGTGCGGACACCCTCGAGGACCACGTGGCCGAGGAGGGCAGGGCGACGTACGGCTCGATGACCGCCGAGCTGGACCGGCTGGAGAATCTGCTGCAGCAACTGCTGCGCCTGGCCCGCGCGGAGGAGGTGAGCGGCAGCCGCAGAGTCGGACTGTCTGCCGCTGTCGCCGATTCGACGGATCTGGACGACGTGGTCGAGCAGCGCATCGCATTCTGGCAGCCCGTCGCCGATGACCAACACCAGCAACTGCGTTACCGCTGTGACCATCCCGGGCTTGCGGTGCCGCTCGCGCGCCATGACGTAGAGCAGCTGCTCGACGTCGCGCTGGACAACGCGCTGCGGTACGGCGGGGAAGACGCGACGGTCACCGTCTCGACCGCTGCCGCGGACGCCACGGTGGAGTTGGCCGTCAGCGACGACGGTCCCGGGCTGCCGGACGAGGACCTCGCCAGGGCGGTGGCCCGCTTCTGGCGGGGCCGGGGCGACAAGGACGGCACGGGCCTCGGATTGGCCATCGCCAGCGAGATCGCTGCGGGCCATGGCGGCACCATCGCGGTGCAACGGGCACCCGAAGGCGGTCTGCTGGTGCGGTATTCGCTGCCGTCGGCAGGTGCGGCGTCATGCTGAGTCGTCGCGCTTTACTGTTCGCGACGGCAGTGTTGGCCGCCGGTTGCGTGGGCAGCGCACCAGGAGGGCGGGTACGCGTGGCCGCAGGCGAGCGGGGCGGGTTGTATCTGGCGTTCGCGGAGCTCGTGGCCAAACAGCTCAAGGCCCGCTACCCCGACATGGCTGTCGAGGCGGTGCCGACTGAGGGCAGCATCGACAATCTTGCCCGCATGCGGTCGGGGGAAGCCGATTTGGGACTCGCACTGGCCGATGTCGCCGAACGCGACCTCGCGACCGGCCCAGCCGGCACCGCACCCCTGGCGGTGGCCCGCGTGTACGAGAATTATCTGCAGGTGGTCGTTCGTGATTCGGCGCCCGCGCACCGGCTGACAGACCTTGAGGGACAGCGGGTCTCGATCGGTCCGGGCGGTTCGGGCGCCGCGGCCACCAGCGAGGTGCTGTTCGAGGCGGCTGGCCTTGTTGGTCGAGTCGACATGCTGCGATACCGCCTGCACGAGGGACTCGCCACACTCTCCGACGGTGGAGTGGACGCACTGGTGTGGTCGGGCGGCGTGCCGACACCGGCCATCTCCGAGCTCGACGCCAAGGTTCCACTCCGGATGCTCGACATCGGTAGTCTGGCGGCTCCGATGGCGCAAATATCCGGCTACCCGTTCCTCGTCCGCCAAGTGCCGACCGGCGACTACGTGCCACCGGGCCTGCACTCCATCGGCGTGCCGAATCTGCTGCTGTGCCGCCACGACCTCGGCGCAGACGTGGTCGCCGCCGTCGTAGACGTACTCGCCACCGACGCACCGCAATTGGTGCCCCCGTACGTCCGCGGGCTGCAGTACCTCGACCCACCATCGATGGTCCAGACCGGCCTGGTACCCCTGCATCCTGGCGCCGTGAGTGCCTACCAGAGGCTCCACGGCTGAAAGCCGCGCGCGAATCTGTGAATCGTGCGAGGAATCCCTGCGCGAAGGGCTTTCGCCATTCCATATGGGCGGTGGCTGCGGTGACCATGGACACATCACGGGAAAAGGGGGCCAGCCATGTTCTTCCACCTCATACCACTCGATGACCTGAAGAAGTACAGCGTCACGTACTGGCGGCCGGGCCGCGACCATGACTCGTCGGCGGACACCTGGGTGGTACTTGCTGAAGTCGAATCAGGTTACTTTGCAACGGTTCTTGACCTGCCCGCCGAGGACGACACCTGCGGCCGCAACGCCGTCACCCGCGGTCAAGCGGAGACGACGCGGTCTCGGCGAGCAGAGGACGCGTTGGCGCTCTTCCTCCGCGGCAGGCGAGAACGGTTGTGAACAAGGGCGGTTTGACTGCCGCCCTCGCGGGATTTGCACCGGTCGTCATGGGTGTGCTCCCGCCTCTTGTCCTCGAAGACACCTATGGCGACGTCGTAGTCCCCGGTTCGGCACACCTCCACTTGCCTACCGGCGAGGTGGATGTGACCCTGCGATCCGCTGCCCCGACCGATGAGCCATCGGTACCGCCATTGTCGATACGCATTTCCCGAGCCGATGGGATCCCCCCGGCCGAAGTGGTCGAAAACCCCCGCACGACATCCCTAGTCGCAGGCGATCACCGGGTGCGGGTATGGGTGGTGCGGATAGCGCAGGAGGCCGACTACCGCGTCGA
>DASQCE010000413.1:0-2528 GCA_035634855.1 Mycobacterium sp. | reverse complement strand
AGCATCAGCGTCTCGCTGTAATGTATTGCGGTGTACTGACTTCCGGCGTCCGAATGATGGATCGCGTCGTCGAGTGGGTGGCCTTGTCGGGCGCGGTAGGCCGCGGCGTGGCGCAGCGCGCGCTCGACGAAACCGGTGTCCTTGCGCCGCGAGCACTCCCAGCCCGGGATCAGCCCGGCGTAGGCGTCGACGACGAACGCGGTGTAGCCGAACCCGCACACCATCGGCACGTCGGTGAAGTCGGCCACGACCAGCAGGTTCGGCGCCGTAACCCGCCAATGCCGGCCCACCAGGTCGGGTGCCCGGGCCGCGGCCGGGTCGCGCTCGGTGGTGCGCGGCGCGCGGCGAGCACGGGTCGCCCCGCGCCAGCCGTTGACCCGCATGATCCGTTCCACTGTGCGCCGCGCCACCGGGATGCCCTGGCGCTGCAGGTGCGCCCACATCTTCAGGCTGCCGTACAAGCTCTCGGGCGGGCGTTTCCCGTCGGCGCCGGGTTCGTAGTAGCCGGCCAGGATTTCGGTGATCGTGGTGTCCCACAGGGCCCGTTTCGACGGCGCCGCCAAGCGGTGCGCCCAGTAGACATCCCACGCCAGTGACCTGTCAAGCGGCGGTGGGGTTTTCGGTATGGCCGTGGTCGGGCCAGGCGCCGTGCTCGTCCCAAGGCTGGTTGTTGACCAAACACCACCACAGGCGGCCGAGGAGCTTGTTGGCGAGGTTGCGCAGCGCGGCGTTGTGGTGATCGCCGGCCGCGCGGCGACGGTCGTAGTGGGCGCGTGCGCCGGCTGACTTGGTCAGCATGGTGTAGGCCCACCAATGGCAGGCGTCGCCGAATCGCTTGTTGCGGACCTTGCGGGCCTTGACGTAGCGCAAGCGTCCCGACGCGATAGTCACTGGTGCCGTTCCGGCGTATGCGCGCAGGCCTTGAGGGTTATCGAATCGGGCTGGATCGTCACCGATTTCGCCGAGAACCCGGGCAGCCAGGACCGGCCCAAGACCGGGAACTGAGCGCAGGATCGCCGCCTGAGGATGCTGGTCGAACTCGCGCGCGAGCTCGGTATCGAGGTCGTCGACGGCCTGCCCCATCGCGATTACGATCGCGACCAACCCACGCACGGTGTGCCCGTAGGCCTCTTCGACGCGTGGCGGCTGCCCAAGCGCCGGTGTGTGCAGGTCGGTGAGAATCTGCTCAACCAGGGCTGGGTGATTGCCGCGGCCGGAGCGCCTCAACAGGGCGACCACGCGCCCGCGGGTCAGCCGCTGCCCTGCCGCCGGGGTCGGCGCGGCCGCCAGCACGGTCAGCGCCGCCTTGTGTTTGAGGTTCGGAAAAGCCTGCAGCGCTTGCGGATAGAATTCCAGCAGCACCGATCGCAGCCGGCTGACGGTTTGGTGCAGCGCCCAGATCGCCTCCTGATGCTGGCGGGCCAGCGCCTTGACCGCGCGGCCCTCCTCGCTGACCGCCGGTAGCGGGCGGTGCAGATGCCGGTCGGTGCGCAAGATATGCGCGAGCACCGCGGCATCGCCCGGATCCGACTTGCCGCCGGCCTGACCGTAACGTTCCCGGTAACGGGCCACCGCCCGCGGATTGATCGGATACACGGTGAACCCGGCCTTGGCCAACGCCACCACGAGCAGGTTCTTATCCGTCTCCAGTGCGATCGGGGTGTCGTCCACGCTGCCACCATGCTCAGCGATCAACGCCAACAATATGTGGAATCCAGTGGCTCCGGTGTCGATTCGGGTGCGCGCCACCACGGTGCCGTGCTCATCGATCAGTGCGACGTCGTGGTGGGACTCTGACCAGTCGATCCCGCAAGTGATACCCAATGTGACCTCCTCCTATCATGACGACATCCGTCGAGCTCGAGGCGGGCGCGGCGACCTAATGGATAGCGCTCGCGGCGCGGCATCTCACCAGCCGATCACATGCCTCGTGGCGGACCGGCAGGGTCACCGTCTACATATGGAAGATCTCGCGACGCATCCGTGGCCGCACATGCACTGACCACCTGCCGGCAGCTCACCAGCCACAATGCGCCGGGATCCGTGCGCGGGCAGTGAACCCCGCCGGTCGGCGTGTCGGAACTGGTCCGACTCTCCCATTAGGTGCGCGGGGCGATCTGCACGCCGTGCACCCCCAGGGCCCGGCAGATCGGTACGACCCCGAACTTCTCGCGATGCTCGTCAATGAACTCGCAGATCAGCGGTGTCGCGGGTCGCACTCCCGCGCGAAGAAACTTGTTGCGGCCTTGAGGATTTCGATCGTTGATTCTAGCTCGCGATTCTTGCGGCGCAGCTCGCGCAGCTCCCGCCTCTCATCGCTCGACACGCCCGGCGCCTCACCGGCGTCGATCTCGGTCTGGCGCACCCACTTGCGCAGCGTCTCCGGGTTCATCCCCAACCGGCCCGAGATCGCCTTCATCGCCGCCCACTCCGATTCGTAGTCGTCGCGGTGCTCGCGGACCAGTCGTACCGCCCTGGCCTTGGTGTTCTCGTCATACCTGATCGACATCGCGCCATCCTTCCAACAA
>DASQCE010000412.1:0-4528 GCA_035634855.1 Mycobacterium sp. | reverse complement strand
CGCTGCGCCTTCCAGTTCGGCCAGCGCCGATTCCAGTTGGCGCCACGTTGGATTGGAGCTGCGGCCGTAACTGTCCAGCGGTTCCGTCTCGTCGGGCGACAAATGATATGTCGACGCCGGGACAGGCGGCTGCGCCACCGGCGTACCCGGAATAGCATCCGAGCCAACGGCTTTGACGCTGCGAGTGGAATCGCCGTATTTGCCGTTCATCTGCCTACTCCGATTTGGTGCTGCGTCCCAGCAGCAGTGCGATCGCGTCGTCGACCGATAATCCCTTATGACAGACACGATGCACCGCATCGGTGAGCGGCATCTCGACGTCGTAACTCGCCGCGAGGGCGAGCACCGACTCACAGGATGTGACGCCCTCGGCGATGTGACCACCCGCGGCGAGCAGCGCCGACTCCATGGTGCCGCCCTTGCCGAGCCGTTCGCCGAACGAGCGGTTGCGCGAGTGCGGGGATGTGCAGGTTGCCACTAGGTCACCGACGCCTGCAAGCCCTGCCATGGTTGCAGGTTTGGCGCCCAACGCGATTCCGAGGCGCATGATCTCGGCAAGGCCGCGGGTGATGATCGCCGCGGCGGTGTTCTCCCCGAGCCCGACACCGGCAGCCATCCCGCAGGCCAACGCGATGACGTTCTTACACGCACCGCCGACCTCGGCGCCGATGACGTCGGCATTGGTGTAAGGGCGGAAGTACCCGGTAGCCAGTGCGCGCTGCAACGCCACCGCCCTTCCCGAGTCGCTGCACGCGACAACCGTGGCTGCCGGCTGTTCGTCTGCGATCTCGCTTGCCAGGTTCGGGCCGGTGATCGCCACCACCCGCGAAGGGTCAGCGCCGGTCACCTGCACCACGACCTGGCTCATCCGCATCAATGTGTCCAGCTCTATGCCTTTGGCCAGGCTCACCAGCGTGACGTCATCGCGGATCAGGTCCGTCCAGCGTTCGAGGTTGGCGCGCATCGTCTGCGACGGCACCGCGAGCAGCACCGTGCACGCACCGGCCAGCGCTTCGGCAGGGTCGCTGGTGGCGCGGATCGACTTCGGCAGCTCCGTATCGCCGAGATATCGGGTGTTGCGGTGAGTGTCGTTGATCTCGTCGGCGAGTTCGGGACGACGAGCCCACAGCGCGACGTTGTTACCGGCATCAGCCAAGACCTTGGCCAGTGCCGTCCCCCACGCACCGGCCCCCATCACCGCCGCCTCGACCACGGCTTCACATTAGCGTGGTCGCGGGTACTGGCAGGATGGCGCTCATGAGCGGCACGAGGACAGGCGACGCCGCAGATGTCGGGCTGGTGATCGCCGTGAAGCGGCTCACCGCCGCAAAGACCAGGTTGGCACCGGTTTTCTCGGCCGCCACCCGGGAAAGCGTGGTGCTGGCCATGCTCATCGACACCATCACCGCCGCATCGGCCGTCTCCGCACTGCACTCCGTCACCGTGGTCACCCCCGATGAGGTTGCCGCGGACGCCGCCCGCCAACTGGGCGCGCGGGTGCTGATCGATCCGACGCCCGAGGGTCATCGCAATCCGCTTAACAACGCCATCGCCGCCGCCGAAATCGCGATACGCGAAGAGACGTCCAATATCGTTGCACTGCAAGGTGATTTGCCTGCTCTCCAACCGCAGGAGCTGGCCGAGGCGATCACTGCCGCTCGAGATTACCGGCGCAGCTTTGTCGGAGACCGGCACGGCACGGGAACGTCGGCGCTGTTTGCCCTTGGCGTCGGACTTGATCCTCATTTCGGGCCTGATTCGGCCGAGCGCCACCGACATTCGGGAGCGATCGAACTGACCGGTGCATGGCCCGGGCTGCGGTGCGACATCGACACACCCGACGACTTGCTGGCCGCCCGACGCCTCGGCGTCGGTGCGGCAACGGCGCAGGCCATCGGCCGCCCGAGGTGAACAGCAAGCGACGGGATGGCCCATCGCGGTAGCCGAGCGGCTGGTCAATAGGGGATCATCGAAAACATGACGGAAGCCGAAGCCCAGATCAGACCCGACGGCGCGGCGTTGGTTGATTCGGCGCCGGAGGCGCCACCCGCGGCGACGTCACCAGCCATCGACAACCCGCTGCCCGAGGATCGGTACCTCAACCGTGAGCTGAGCTGGCTGGATTTCAACGCCCGCGTACTCGCCCTGGCCGCCGACACGTCGTTGCCTCTGCTCGAACGAGCGAAGTTCCTGGCGATCTTTGCGTCGAACCTCGACGAGTTCTACATGGTGCGGGTCGCCGGCCTCAAGCGCCGCGACGAGATGGGTCTATCGGTGCGCTCGGCCGACGGCCTGTCGCCGCGCGAACAACTGCGTCGGATCAACGAGCGCACTCAGCAGATCGCCAGCAGGCATGCCCACGTGTTCCTCGACTCCGTGCGACCCGCGCTGGCCGACGAGGGCATCGTGATCGTCACGTGGGCCGAGCTCGACGAGGACGAGCGCTCGCGGCTGTCTACTTATTTCCATGAGCAAGTGTTCCCGGTACTGACCCCGTTGGCTGTCGACCCGGCGCATCCCTTCCCGTTCGTCAGCGGGCTGAGCCTGAACCTTGCGGTCACGGTCAAGCATCCCGACGACGGCGGCCAGCACTTCGCGCGAATCAAGGTGCCCGACAACGTCGACCGCTTCCTCGAGCTGGCTCCCCGCGAAGGTACCTCCGACGTGGTGCGGTTCCTGCCGATGGAGGAGCTGATCGCCGCGTTCCTCACGGTGCTCTTCCCTGGGCTGGAAATCGTCGAGCATCATGCGTTCCGGATCACTCGCAACGCCGATTTCGAGGTGGAAGAGGACCGCGACGAGGATCTGCTGCAGGCGCTGGAGCGGGAGCTCGCGCGACGCCGCTTCGGCTCGCCCGTGCGTCTCGAGGTTTCCGACGACATGACCGAGAGCATGCTGGAGTTGCTGCTCCGCGAACTCGACGTGTACCCAGGCGATGTCATCGAGGTGCCCGGGCTGCTCGATCTGTCGTCGCTGTGGCAGATCTACGGTGTCGACCGCCCGGCGCTGAAGGATCCCCCGTTCGTGCCCGCGACCCCGCCCGCGTTCGGTGAACGCGAAACACCTAAGAGCATCTTCTCCACGTTGCGCGACGGCGATGTGCTGGTCCACCACCCCTACGACTCGTTTTCCACCACGGTGCAACGATTCATCGAGCAGGCCGCCGCCGATCCGAACGTGCTCGCGATCAAGCAGACCCTGTACCGCACCTCGGGTGATTCACCGATCGTCAACGCGCTTATCGACGCCGCAGCGGCCGGCAAGCAGGTCGTTGCACTCGTCGAGATCAAGGCGCGGTTCGACGAGCAGGCCAACATCAAGTGGGCCCGCGCGCTGGAACGTGCAGGCGTGCACGTCGTCTACGGGTTGATCGGATTGAAGACGCACTGCAAGACCTGTCTGGTGGTGCGTCGCGAAGGCTCGACGATCCGTCGGTACTGCCACATCGGCACCGGAAACTACAACCCGAAAACCGCGCGTCTATATGAAGATGTCGGCTTGTTGACCGCGGCGCCCGATATCGGTGCCGACCTCACCGACCTGTTCAACTCGCTGACCGGGTATTCCCGCAAGGAGACCTACCGCAACCTCTTGGTCGCGCCGTACGGGGTGCGCAGGGGCATCGTCGAACGCATCGAGCGCGAGATCGCGGCCACCGCAGAGGGTGCCGAGGGCCGGATCCGGCTGAAGGCCAACGCGTTGGTCGACGAGCAGGTGATCGACGCGCTGTACCGCGCATCGCAGGCCGGGGTGCGCGTCGAGGTCGTGGTGCGCGGCATCTGTGCACTGCGACCGCACGGGGCGGGGTACTCCGAGAACATCGTCGTCCGGTCGATCCTCGGCCGGTTCCTCGAACACTCGCGAATTATTCACTTCGGCGCCATCGACGAGTTCTGGATCGGCAGCGCCGACATGATGCATCGTAATCTCGACCGACGCGTCGAAGTGATGGCACAGGTGAAGGATCCGAGGCTGACCGCGCAACTGAACGACGTCTTCGAGTCCGCGATGGACCCCGCGACCCGCTGCTGGGAGCTCGGTGTCGACGGACACTGGACGGCGTTGCCGCACGAGGGCCAGACCGTGCGCGACCATCAGGTGTCGTTGATGGAACGCCGCCGGCATCCGTGACGAGCGGCATGGCGCCACCCGGATGACCTGCAGGAGTTGAGGTGCCGAAGGAGCTTCCGCCAGCGGCGGTCCCGGTGAGCAAGGCCGTTCTCGCGGCCGGCGCCGTGCTGTGGCGGCCCAACACCGACCCGTCCTCGCCGGAGGTCGCGATCATCCACCGTCCCCGCTACGACGACTGGTCGCTGCCCAAGGGCAAGGTTGACCCCGGCGAAACCGAACCGGTTACCGCCGTGCGCGAGGTCCACGAGGAGACCGGGTACTCGTCGCACCTTGGCAGGCGACTCGCTGCCGTCAGTTATCCGGTCGAGGAGGGCGTCAAGAAGGTCCGGTACTGGGCGGCACGCAGAGTCGACGGCGACTTCAGTCCGAACGCTGAAGTCGACGAGCTCAAGTGGCT
>DASQCE010000411.1:0-6702 GCA_035634855.1 Mycobacterium sp. | reverse complement strand
GAGCCTGCCGCTGTTTCCGCGCCCGCAGCTGAGGCCGCAGAAGCGGAGGAGCCGGCGGGGCCCAAATCGGCGGGGCGTACTCCCGTCGGCAAGGCCAGCCGCGCCGCAAAGACGGTGAACAAGCCTCAACCAACCGTCGATGAAGAGCCGGTCGACGAGGGCGCGAAAGGCGAGGGCGCGGATGGCGAGGAAGCGCCACAGGAAGAACAGATCTTCGTGCCGCACCGGCCGGCGGGCAAGCGACTGATCATCGCTGCGGCCGCCGCTGGCGTCGTTTTCGTGGGTGCCGCCGCGTTCGCAGGTGCGACGTTGCAACCGTATCTGTCCGACCGCGCGTTGGTGCACACCAAGCTCGACATCGCCAGGACCGCAGCCAACGCGATCACCACGCTGTGGACGTACACCCCGGACAACATGGACAAGTTGCCGGACCGGGCCGCAGGCTACCTCGGTGGCGACTTCGCCAACGAGTACCGCAAGTACATCGACGCGATCGTCGCGTCCAACAAGCAGGCGCAGGTCACCAACACCACCCAGGTGATGGGGACGGCCGTGGAAACGGTGACACCGAGCGAGGCCACCGCGCTCGTATACACCAATTCGGTTGCCACCAGCCCGGTGTCGAAGAACATCCCGTCACTGCGGTACCTGTCCTACCGGTTGACCATGCAACGCCACGACGCGAAATGGTTCATCACCCGCATGTCGACGGTGACGTCCTTTGATCTGACCCCGCAGCTGTAGGGGCACCGCCGGCAATGCCCGTCGACTCCCCGGTCTCCGAACGCACGACGGTCGCGTGCCTCCTCCTGCTGACGTTCGCCACGGGCATCGTCGATGCCATCAGCGTGCTGGTGCTTGGCCACGTCTTCGTCGCCAACATGACCGGCAACATCATCTTCCTCGGGTTCTGGTTCGCACCCCACACCGTCGTCGACATGACCGCCGCCCTCGTCGCATTGGTGAGCTTCGTGGCCGGCGCGGTGTTTGGTGGACGGCTGGCGCGGCACCTCGACGACGACGTCCGCCGATGGCTCACCGTGGCACTCGGTTTCGAAGTGGTGATGCTGCTGACGCTCTCGATCCTCACCGGGACGGGTGTGATCGACTACCACGACAACACCAAGCTGATTCTGGTCGCCGGGTTGGCCTTGACGTTCGGCAGCCAGGCCGCGGCCGCGCGCCAGTTCGGCATACAGGAGTTGTCCACCACAGTGCTCACGACGACGATCGTCGGCATCGGCTCAGACAGCCGCCTTGCCGGCGGCACCGGGCGGCGCGAGAGACTGCGCTTCAGCGTGGTACTCACGATGTGCGCGGGGGCGTTGGTCGGCGCCACCTTGACCCGGTGGGCTGTTGCGCCTGTGATCGCGCTCGCCGCGGTCGTGGTGGCCGTCAGCGCCGCGGTCTTCCGGTTCGGCCCCCACAGAGGCGAGGATCCCGCGGGCTAGTCTCGGCTCATGCCATCAGTACTCGTCACCGGTGCGGGCCGCGGAATCGGCAAGTCGATCGCCGAGCACCTGGCCACGCATGGCTGGGACGTGATCGCCGGGATCCGTAACGAACGAGACGCGGCAGCCGTTACCGCGCTCAACCCGCAGCGCATCTCCTCGGTCATCCTCGACGTCACCGATGCCGGACACATCGCCGCCCTCGACGAGTCGCTGCCGCAGCGGCTGGACGCGATCGTCAACAACGCGGGCGTTGTGGTGAGCGGGCCGATGGAAACCGTCACCCCTGATGACTGGCGAAAGCAGTTAGAGATCAACGTGATCGGACAGCTCGCCGTAACGCAGGCGGTGTTGCCCCGGCTGCGCAAGTCGCGGGGCCGCGTGGTGTTCATCTCCAGCGTGAACGGGCGCGTGTCGATGTCGCTGGTCGGCGCCTACTGCGCCAGCAAGTTCGCGCTCGAGGCGGCCGCGGACGCGCTGCGAATGGAGTTGCGGCCGTGGCACATTGGCGTCGCGATTGTGGAGCCCGCGCAGACCGACACCGACCTGTGGCGCACCGCCGACGACATGGTCAAAGAGGCGGAGGCCACGCTGACAGCCGAGCAGCGCGACTTGTATGCCAGACACATCGCGGGCTTCAAGAAGGCGATCTCGGTGTCGCAGAAGTTGGCCGTCCCCGCCGCGACGGTGTCCGCCGTCGTCGAAGAGGCGCTGACCGCCCGCAGGCCCCGCGCCCGTTACGTCGTCGGCGTCAGTCCGAGACTGCAGGTAGCCCTTCTAACGAAGCTGCCGCCCTCACTGCGCGACCGGGTGTTGCGACGCGTATCCGGCCAGCCGTAGTGTTCACCAAGCGCAGCGCCGAGGCGCCCAGAGACTTCTTCTCCTGCGAAGCAGCTGGGCTGCAATGGCTTTCGGCCGCTGGCGGCGGCGTGCCGTGTGCCCGAGTGATCGCGCACGACGACACCAGCCTGTCGTTGGAATGGTTGGTCCGGGCGGCGCCGACCCGCGTCGCGGCGCACGAGTTCGGCTTGCGGCTGGCCCGTACGCACGACGCCGGGGCCGACGCATTCGGCGCACCGCCCGACGGATGGACTGGTCCCGGCTACTTCGGGCCGCTGCAGCAGCCGTTGCCGATGTCGTACTCTGCCGGCGGCCGGTGGGGCCGTTTCTATGCCAACGAGCGGCTGGCCCCCATGGCCGACCGTGCGGCGACGCGCTTGGATGCGTTTGCTCGCAACGCCATCGAGGCCGTGATCGCGCGCTGTGATGCGGGCGATTTCGACGACGACGATCCGCCGGCCCGTCTGCACGGCGATCTGTGGAGCGGAAACGTCATGTGGACGCCTGACGGCGCGGTGCTGATAGACCCGGCGGCGCACGGCGGCCATCGCGAGACAGACCTCGCCATGCTGGCGCTGTTCGGGTGCCCGCACTTCGAGGCCGTGCTCGGGGGCTATCAGGCGCAGCGGCCGCTGCGCGAAGGCTGGCGGGACCGCGTCGGGCTGCACCAGCTCTATCCGCTACTGGCGCACGTCGTGCTTTTCGGCGGCGGGTACGCGGGGCAGACGCTGGCCGCTGCATCGAGCGCGTTGAGAGCTGGCAAACAACGATATGCCTAGCTTTATCCACAGGAATCAACAGCGGGTCGACGGTTGCGGGCTAATTGAACGGCGACGTCAGTTGAATCGCGACGGCCGAGCCGTCAATTGAACACGACGGCTGAGCCGTCAATTGAACGCCAGCCAACTGGGCAGCGCGCGCTCGCGGGAGTCGCACAGCACCTGACGGGTGTCGCAGTTTCCATCCGGTACACCCGCGCCGGCCCACATGCCGCCCGTGTCGCGCCGCAGCACGATCGCCGACGAGCCGCCACCGTCGAGCAGGATCGCGGTGTCGCTGCCGAGGCCGCGGAACAGATCCTGGATCTGGTCCGGTGTGTAGCTGCCGCCCTGGAAGACGTACATCTCGTCCTTGCCCTTGGAGTAGGCGAGCGCCGTGCGGGCTGCGCTGGGGCCGCCGTCGTTGAGCTGTCCGGTGTCGCCCGGTGCCAGCAGCCCGATACCGCTCACCGCGACGAAGCGCGCGCCCTTGTCGAGCAGGCCCTGAATCGCCGGCGATGCCGCGTCGTAGTCCTGCGGGCCGCTCGGCGACACCACATATGGTGCGCCGCCGACCGGCAGGATCATCGTGGTCAGTGCGCTCCAGCTTTCGCCTCCGCCCGACAGACCCTGCTTACCTGCGTAGGCGACAGTGCCCGTCACCGCGGCGTTGGCGCGGCCCTGCCCGCGGGTGTTGTCGACGTAGGCGCCCAGCGGAGAACTGCATCCCGTCGACTTCCACGAGCCGCCCTTCTGTCCCCGCACGTCGAAGAAGTTGGCGTTGATCGCAATCGTCGGCTGTCCGAGCGCCCGCCAGGCCTGCAGCGGTGTGTAGATCTCCGACGCCTGCCACAGCCCTTCGCCGGTGCGCGCCCGCGGATCACGTTCGCAGCGGGCCTGATAGCCGGAGTGCGAATCGACCAGGAGTCGCGGCGCAAGCCGTTGCGAGGCCGCCTTGATGATCATCAGGTGTCCGCCGCTGCTCATCTCGTAGGCGCCGCCGCCCGCGTTGAGCATCGGTGCCGGTGCGCCGCCGCCGAAGTTGTAGACGAGGTAGGAGCCGCGGGTGGTCGCGATGGCATTGGCCAACAACTCGCGGCCGTCGGCGGCCCTGACGGTCGGCGCGGCCGTCGTCGCCACCCCGGCGCACAACACAAGCGCCGCGGCACACGCCACGAACCGCCCGAAGTTTGCGGGTGGAATCGGCACGGTCGCCCCTTTGCTGAGACAGCTAAACCAAGCCAACAATAATCACAAGAGACACACAGTCAACTTTGATAACACCTTTGCATCGGTTGGGAGTCGGCTGGGAGTCGCACCCTTAGCTGAGTGGATCTTGCGGGAACGGGTAACCGCGCGTCGTAGGACCTTCAGCGTGAGGAGCAGAAATGATCGGCACCATCATCGGAGCAATCGTCGTCGGATTGATCGTCGGCGCGCTGGCGCGCCTCATCATGCCGGGCAAGCAGAGCATCGGCGTCATCATGACGATCGTCCTGGGCGCCCTCGGATCGTTCATCGGGACGTGGGTCACCTACAAGGTCGGTTACACCAACTCGAACGGCGGATTCGAGTTCATCCCGTTCATCGTGGGCGTCGTCGTCGCGATCATCCTGATCGCGCTCTATGTCGCCATCACCGGCCGGCGCGGAACGCGGGTGCGTTAACGCGGTGCCAACCGGTAGACGGCATCCGCGTAGTCGTCGGTGATGTAAACCGCCCCGTCCGGTCCAGTCACCGCAGCGACCGGGCGGCCCCACCTGGAGCCGTCCTGGGCCTGGAAGCCGCCGACAAGCGTTTGCAGATTGCCGAGACCGCCGTTCTGCCAAGGAAAGAACGCGACCTCGGGTGCGTACGGGGGCTGGCGGTTCCACGAGCCGTGCACGCCGACCAGCGCGCCGTTGGCGTACGGCGCGGGCAGCACGTTCTGCGTGAAGCTCATGCCAAGGGGAGCGGCGTGCGCGCCCAGACTCTGTTCAACGGGCGGCAGTGACGCACAGTCGAGCTTGCTGCCGTCGGCGTTGGTCTGTACGTCGCGGATGAACGGCAGGTTCGCGGGACCGCCATCGGGATTGCAATAGGGCCACCCTAATTCGCGTCCACGCGTCAGGCGGGCAACGGCCTCCGGCGGGTGGCCGCTGACATAGTCAGGGGTGACTTCGCGAGATTGCGGGTTTGCGACGTTGTCGCGGTTGTTGACCGCAGTCCACACCGAACCGTCGGGCGCGATCGCCAGACCCGTCCCGTTGCGCACGCCGGTCGCGAACGGCTGAGCGGGCCCGCCGCCGGGCGGGATCCGCATGATCGTGGCGCGCGGCGGGTTCGCCGTGCGGTCGTCGGCGGTGATGTTGCCCGTCGAGCCGATGGAGAAGTACACCGCGCCGTCCGGGCCGACGGCGACACTCTTCAGCGCGTGGGCGTACGCGCCGCCCAAATCGGGACTCCTGGCGTCCGGCAGGCCGGCCGCCACGGTGCGGCGGTTAGTCGCTACGCCGTCGGCGTAGTCGTAGGCGTCAACCTGATCGCTCTCGGCGATGTAGAGCGTGTTGCCCGAGAACGCCAGACCGTGTGGCTGATCCAGCCCGTCGAGCGGCACCGACAACCGAGTGCCTGCTCCGCTCGGCTCGAGGCGCAGCACCTGCCCACTGCTCGGCACGGAAACGAGGAGGCTTCCGTCCGGGGCCCACGCGGCCAGCCTGGCCCTGGGGACGCGGGCCCACACCGACAAAGACCAGCCCGCCGGCACCAGAGCCTGCCGCGGCTGGTCGAACGGCGCCTGGGCCAGGTCCGGATCGACCTGCACGGTCACCGGGACGAGGCCGGCAGCGGTCGGTGTCGGCGACAGCGTTGAGGTCGTCTGGTTGGAGGAGTTTGTTGAGCAGGCCGCGACCAGCGCAATGCCGATCAGTGCGACTCCAATTCGCTTACGCAGCAGCCAAACCCGCATGCATTTCCCAAACCAGAATCTCCGAGGGTTCGGTGGCGGTGACGCGTTGACCGCCGGACGCGATGAACCGCACCGCGTCGCCTTCGCGCAGGGGCCCCGCCCCCTCCAGCGTCACCTCACCACGGGGGATGAACAAGTGCAGATAGGGAGCCTGCGGTAATTCGACGCTGTCGCCTGGCGCCATACGGGCTCCGTGCAGCGCCGCGTGGCGGTTGCGGATCGTGATGGCCGTTTCGTCGCTGTGTTCGGGCATGCCCGACGCGATTGTCACCAGGCCGCCGCGCAGCAACTCGTCGTCGATCTCGAGCTGTTGGTAGCCAGGGGAGATGCCCGACTCGTCGGGGACCACCCACATCTGGACGAAATGCACTGGCTCCCGATGGGATTGCTCGCCGGTCAGGGTCCACGAGTCGTTCTTCTCCGAATGCAGAATGCCGCGGCCGGCCGACATGCGCTGCGCCAGGCCGGGGTATATCACGCCGGAGTGCCCAGTGGAGTCCTGGTGTACCAGCGAGCCACGCAGCACCCAAGTCACGATCTCCATGTCGCGGTGGGGATGGGTCTCGAATCCAGTGCCTGGCGTGACTATGTCGTCGTTGTTCACCAGCAGCAGGCCGTGATGGGTGTTATCGGGCTGATAATGGCTGCCGAACGCGAACGAGTGCTTGGAGTCCAGCCAAGAGATCTTCGTCTTCGCGCGATCGTC
>DASQCE010000410.1:0-3100 GCA_035634855.1 Mycobacterium sp. | reverse complement strand
GTGCTCGATGAGCGCTTGCATCACCGAGCCGATGTCGCCGGCCAGCGGTGCGGCGATCGGCTGGTTGCTGTCGAACTCGGCCGCCTCGATGTCGACCTGGATGAACTTGGCATCGGGATTCCACTGCGGCGCGTCGCCGTGGCCGAGCAGCCAATTGAGCCGGGCACCGACGAGCATGACGACGTCGGCTTCGCGCAAAGCCAGCGAACGCGCGGCGGCGACCGACTGCGGATGATCGTCGGGGATCAGGCCTTTGGCCATCGACATCGGTAGGAACGGCAGCTTGGTGGTTTCGATGAATTGCCGGATCTGCTTGTCCGCCTGGGCGTATGCCGCGCCCTTTCCCAGCACCACCAGCGGGCGCTGGGCGTCGGCGAGCAGTCGGACGGCGCGGACAGCCGCCTCGGGCGCGGGCAGTTGCCGCGGGGCGGGGTCGATGACCCGCCACAGCGAGGCGGCGCCCTTGTCGGCGTCGATGATCTCGCCCAGCACCGCGGCCGGGATGTCCAGGTAGACGCCGCCGGGTCGGCCCGACACCGCGGTGCGGATGGCCCGGGCGATGCCGCGGCCGATGTCTTCGGCGCGGTCGACGCGATAGGCCGCCTTCGCGAACCGTTCGGCCGCCGTCATCTGGTCCAGCTCCTCGTAGTCGCCGCGTTTCAGGTCGACGATGTGGCGCTCGCTGGATCCGGAGATCTGCACGACCGGAAAGCAGTTCGTCGTCGCATTCGCTAAGGCGACGAGGCCGTTGAGGAACCCAGGGCCGGACACCGTCAGGCACACACCGGGCTTGCGCGTGAGGAACCCGGCGGCTGCGGCGGCGTGGACGGCGTCGCTTTCGTGCCGGAAGCCGATGTAGCGCAGGCCCGAAGCCTGCGCGAGGCGCGCCAGGTCGGTGATCGGGATGCCGACCAATCCGTAGATGGTGTGAACGTCGTTGAGCTTGAGTGCATCAACGACCAGATGGCTGCCATCGGTCAGTGCCTTGGGAGCGGTTTCGTCGGTGCCGACGTCGGTGGGTGTTTGTGCGAGTGTCATGGCGCGGTCTCTCCTGTCGTTTGGATGGATGATGTTCTTACAGTGGACGTTCCGCAGATGTGGCCACGGTGTCCAAGACTTATCGCTGGGGTGAGGTCCTCGAAGGTGTCGGCGCGGTCGATGAGGGGGTGACGCCGCGTCCGCGTTCAAGTTTCCGAAACAGCATGGCCGCCTCTGTCTTTCGCTGCCCGACGCCCGGCGCGGGCTTGCCAGCCGGCGGTGCCGAGTGCGAACGCCAGTCCAGCCAGCGGCACCAGCGGCGCGAACGCCGGCGCGTGGAGCACCAACAGCGCCCCTAGACAGCCCCCGCAGACGAGGCCGACGAGCACCAGCAGGTGGTGATGGATGTCGCGGTACCGATGCCGGGTGGCCAGCTGGCCCACCAGCCTCACCAGGGAGCCGGACAGAAATGTTGTGTTCAGGCCCACGCCGCTGCCGAAACGCTGCATTGCGCTGCTCTGGATGCCCAGAGCTACTGCGCCGAGGCCAAGCAGGATGGCCTTGGTGTAGACGTCGAGACGCGGACCCGCTGCCCACCAACCGAGCGCGTACATGGCGAAGAAGGCCGCTTCGACCGCCAATGCGCGGGTGACCGCCGGCGGCCACACGGGGTCACCGGTTTGAGGGGTGCGCGAGATGCGCGCCCCCAGCGCTGCACCGGTCATGTAGCAGACGAGTGACACGGCGACACGCCCGATGCGAAGCCCGTCGCGATGGGCCAGGGCGATGCCCAGCAGCGTTAAATTTCCCGTCATCGCGCTGGTGAACACATGCCCCAACGCGAGGTAACCGATGGCGTCGGTGCCGCCGCTGGCGGCGGCTAACGCCATCGCGGCGGCATTGCGCACCCGGATAAGAGAATCGTGCTGTCGGTGTCCGATCGCGGCCGCGGGATCGTTCCGGTGCCCGATCACGGGCATAGGCATGGGTAGAGTCATCGGATCGCGTATGCCGCAGTGAGTTTCGAGCGGTCGATCGAGCCCTTCGCCGTCATGGGCAGCTTATCGGTGACGATGATTCGTTCCGGTATTTCGAATGCGGAGAGCCGTTCGCGGCTGTAGGAGGCGAGATCCGCCGGGTCGACGTGAGATCCGCCGCACGGTACGACCAGCGCGGCCACACGCTCGCCGTACAGGTCGTCGGGGACACCGAAGACCGCCGCTTCGGCCACCGCGGGGTGCGACGTCAGGACTTCCTCGACATGTTCGGGGGAGATCTTCTCGCCGCCGCGGTTGATGAGGTCTTTGATGCGGCCTTCTATCGTCAGGTTCCCCCGCTCGTCGAGGCTCCCGAGGTCACCGCTGCGTACCCAACCGTCGACGAATGTCGTTGTGGTCGCCTCCGCGTCTTGGAGGTAGCCCCGCACAACAGCGGGCCCGTGGAACCAGATTTCACCGGTTGTCCCGCGGGCGCACGTTCTTCCGTCGTCGACGATGCGCACCGACAAGCCGGTTGGCGCCCCGACCGTGTGCACGCGGGTGCGTTCATCCGCCGAGGGCAGCACGCTGCTGGCCTGATGAGTCGTCTCGGTCATGCCGTATGCAGCCAGCACGGGTACGCCAAATGTTGTCTCCACGCGTCTGACCAGCGCCGAGGGCAGCGGTGCGCTGCAGCTGCGGATGAAGCGCAACCGACTCGTGTGCTGGAGGCCATCCTCGGCCGACGCCGTGTCGAGGAGGATCTGATGGATGGTTGGCACCGCGGTGTACCAGGTGGCGTCGACGGTGGCGACGTCATCGGCGAAGGTGTGTGCCGAGAACTTCCCGCGGGCTGGCAATACCAACGCGCCGCCGGTGGCCAGTGTCGCCAACAGCGTGGCGATCAGCCCGTGACCGTGAAACAACGGCATCGCCGCCACGGTCGCATCGCCACCGCCCAACTGGTAAGCGCCGCTGATGCCTTCGATCGAGGCGGCGACGTTGTCGTGGGTCCACGGGCCCATCTTGGGCATTCCCGTGGTTCCCGAGGTGAACATGATCAACGCGTCACGGTCGGTCAGATCCGACACCGGGGAAGCCGCCGTGTCTGCTGAATCGGCAACGAGCAGACGCATTTCGGGCTT
>DASQCE010000409.1:0-6088 GCA_035634855.1 Mycobacterium sp. | reverse complement strand
GCCAGCCCGAGCTGAGCCCGCACCAGTCCGCGGACCAGCGCATCGCCGACCTCGGTCTGTTCCTCGACCTCGACACGGGTGCGCACGATGCGGGCCCCCCTGCGATGGGCCAGCACCACCCGTTCCCGCGGCGGCCGAGGGCTACTCATCGCCGCGTGTCGAGCGGTAGCCGCGCATCGGATCCCGGATCAGCCGGTCCCGCAACTCACGCACCTGTCGGCGGCTGACCGGCAGCTCCACAGCCGGCGATGCGCCATTGGCGCGGAGCCGGACCAGCACCGAGCCGCCCGTGCTGCGCATCCCGGTCACCATCGACAGCGACACCAGGTAGGAACGGTGCACGCGTTGGAAACCTGCATCCGCCCAACGGGTTTCGAGCGTGCTCAGGGGGATGCGCACCAGGTGGGCGCCGGACTTCGAGTGCAGCCGGGAATAGTCGCCTTCGGCTTCCACCCATCCGATGGTGTCCCGGCGCACCAAGTGCGTGACCCCGCCGACCTCCGCCGGGATCACGTCGTGGTCCTGGCCGCGGTCCTCAGTGACAACCGGAGCCGATTCGGACCCACGGGCCGCGGCGACCCGGCGCACGGCCGCATCGAGTCGATCGCTCCGAATCGGCTTGAGCAGGTAGTCGACCGCGCCGACGTCGAACGCGGCGACCGCTTTGTCGTCGTGGGCCGTCACAAATACCACCGCCGGCGGCTGAGCGAAGTTCGACAGCACGGCAGCCAGTTCCAGACCGGACAGCCCCGGCATGTTGATATCCAGGAACACCGCGTCGACGCCTCCCTCGTGCAACTCGCGCAGCGCAAGGGTGGCGTCGGCCGCGGTGCGCACCCGGCCGATGGCCGGATGCCGTTGCAGCATGTAGGCGAGCTCGTCGAGCGCGGGGGCCTCGTCGTCGACGGCGAGCACGGTCATCGCTTCGCTCATGCCGATGCACCTCCGCTCGCCCGCACTCCCGACCGGAACTTCGGTACCCGCATCACGACCTTGGTGCCCGCGCCGAGTGCCGTCTCGACCACCAGACCGTAGTCGTCGCCGAAGGCGGCACGCAGCCGATGATCGACATTGGTCAGCCCGACGTGCGCCGATTCGTTACCGGAGCCGGCATCCGCGAGTGCATCGCCAGGCCCCGACCGCAGAAGTTCCGGATCCATGCCGACACCGTCGTCCTCGACGGTGATCGCGCAGTCGGAGCCTTCGTCGCGGGCGACGATGTCGATCGAGCCGCCGCCCCGGCCCGCGAGACCGTGGCGCACTGCATTTTCGACCAACGGTTGCAGGGCCAGGAACGGGACCACCACGTTGAGCACCTCGGGTGCAACCTGCAGCTTGATCTTCAGCGATGCGCCGAAGCGTGCACGTTCGAGGCGCAGGTAGCGGTCGATGTTGCGTAATTCCTCGGCCAGGGTCGTGTACTGCCCGGCGGCGCGGAAGGAGTACCGGGTGAAGTCGGCGAAGTCGAGGACGAGTTCGCGGGCCCGGTCGGGGTCTGTACGCACGAACGAGGCGATGGTGTTCAACGCGTTGTAAATGAAGTGCGGGCTGATCTGCGCCCGTAACGCAAGCACCTCGGCTCGGTCGAGCCGCGCGCGGGAAGCGTCCAACTCCGCCAGTTCGATCTGGCTCGACGCGTAGCGGGCCACCTCACCGACTGCGCCCATCAACCCCGGACCCGGCGCGCGTGTCGTCACCACCACGAGCACGCCGATCACACCGGTGTCGCCGGCAAGCAGCGGCTGTGCGACCACCGCCGGTTGACGGCCGCTCAGCACCCGTCGCTGACCGGCAATCGACTCTTGGGCCGCACGTTCGCACGCGGCGACGACCTCCGGTCCCCAGATCCGATCGTCGGGCGGATCACGCACCAGCAACCCGCCGTCACCGTCGAACACGACCACCCCCTCGACGCCGGTCAGTGCGCGCAGATGCGGAGCGGCTGCGCGCGCCGAATCCGGTCCGAGGCCCTCACGCAGCGCGCGTGCGGCCTGCGACGCGGTGTGAAGTGCAGCGTGCACGGCGCGCTCGGTGGGGGTGGCCACGACGCGACGGGTCCGCACCACGAACACAGCGGCGATCACGCCGGCGACGGCGAGTACCGCCACGACGGTGATCAGGATCGGGCCGGACATCTCACCTCACTGCGCCACCGTTGGGCCGACCGCACCGACCGGTCGGCGCTGAAATTGGGCCGCTCGCAGACCAGTGTGACGCACGGCCGTTGACACCATATTTCGTGACTACGCTCACAGCGCATGAACGACACATGCACCGATGTTGCAGCCACTTATCCGCCGTCGCCGGAGTTCGCGGCCCGGGCGAACGGGACCGCCGACCTGTACTGGGAAGCCGACGTCGACCGGTTGGGATTCTGGGCGAAACAAGCCGCCAGGCTGTCATGGGAAACGCCGTTCACCGACGTGTTGGACTGGTCGGAGGCACCGGTTGCGAAGTGGTTTGTCGGCGGCAAGCTCAACGTGGCCTACAACTGCGTGGATCGCCACGTCGAAGCAGGCAACGGTGATCGGGTCGCGATCCGGTGGGAGGGCGAACCGGTCGGCGACAGCCGCGACATCACGTATGCGGAGTTGTTGGTCGAGGTGTCGCGCGCCGCGAATGCGCTGACCGAACTGGGCTTGGTGGCCGGCGATCGGGTGGCGATCTACATGCCGATGGTCCCCGAGGCGATCATCGCGATGTTGGCGTGCGCACGGTTGGGGGTAATGCACAGCGTCGTGTTCGCGGGATATTCGGCGTCTGCGCTGCGGGCAAGAATCGCCGACTCCGGGGCCAAACTGGTGATCACCACCGACGGCCAGTACCGGCGAGGGGCGGCGGTGTCACTGAAAGAGGCTGTCGACGAGGCGATTTCGAGTGAGACCTCGGTTCGGCATACGTTGGTGGTGCGCCGAACCGGGATCGATACGCCATGGACCGAGGGCCGGGATCTCTGGTGGCACGAGATCGTCGATTCGGCCAGGGCCGAGCACTCTCCGGAGGCCTTCGACTCCGAGCATCCGCTGTTCTTGCTGTACACCTCGGGCACAACGGGTAAGCCCAAGGGCATCGTGCACACCTCCGGCGGCTATCTGACCCAGGCGTCGTTCACGCACCACCACGTTTTCGACATCCAGCCGCAGTCCGACGTGTACTGGTGCACCGCCGACATCGGCTGGATCACCGGGCATACCTACCTCGTCTACGGGCCGCTGTCGAATGGGGTCACGCAGGTGGTCTATGAGGGGACTCCCGCCTCGCCGAACGAGCATCGGCATTTCGAAGTCATCGAGAAGTACGGCGTCACCGTCTATTACACGGCACCGACGTTAATCCGCACGTTCATGAAGTGGGGTCGTGAGATTCCGGATGCGCACGACCTGTCGAGCTTGCGACTGCTGGGGTCCGTCGGTGAGCCGATCAACCCCGAGGCTTGGCGGTGGTATCGGGATGTCCTCGGCGCCAACAAGACCCCGATCGTCGATACCTGGTGGCAGACCGAGACGGGCGCCATCATGATCTCGCCGCTACCCGGCGTCACCACCTGCAAGCCGGGCTCGGCGACCAAACCGATGCCGGGCATCTCGGCCAAGGTAGTCGACGACGAGGGCAATCTCATCGAGCCCAGCCCGGAGTATGGCGAGCACGCTTCGGGCTACCTCGTGGTCGATCAGCCGTGGCCGTCGATGTTGCGCGGTATCTGGGGTGAGCCGGAACGGTTCAAGGAAACGTACTGGTCGCGGTTCGCCGAGCAGGGCTGGTACTTCGCCGGCGACGGCGCCCGGTACGACCTCGACGGCAACATCTGGGTGATGGGCCGCATCGACGACGTGATGAACGTGTCCGGCCACCGGATCTCCACGGCCGAGGTGGAGTCGGCGCTTGTCGGGCATTCGCACGTGGCCGAGGCCGCCGTGGTCGGCGCCAGCGACGAGCACACCGGCCAGGCGATCATCGCGTTCGTGATTCTGCAGGCTCACACCCGCGACCGCGGGACCGATCTGGTCGACGAACTGCGGGCCGAAGTGGCGAGGGAGATCTCGCCGATCGCGCGTCCGAAGGAGATCCACGTGGTGCCCGAACTTCCCAAGACCCGCAGCGGCAAGATCATGCGGCGACTGCTGCGTGACGTGGCCGAGGGCCGCGAACTCGGGGACACCACAACTCTTTTGGACCCCAGCGTGTTCGAGGCCATCCGCGCGAGCAAATGATTGCCTGATCGCGGCATTCCCGGCGGTAGTGAAGCGCTCTCCGGCGAACCTGTCGACCGGCCGGCGGAAGTCCCTCGGCGAGCGTTACTTGGGCCCGACAGTGAGCACCAAGCGGCCGAAATTCAGAAGGCGCCCGCGCGAGACGGCTCGAAAGTCCGTGAAACATCCTGGGACTACACCGCGGGAGTTGACGGCGTCAAGAGGCTGAGGCAAGACGGCCTGCTTGGAGCCTCGAACGTGCCCGGTCGATCGATGCCAGTCGTCCCGGCAATCCCGGTTGCACTCGACGTCCCCCAAGGGCTGCTGGAAACATGGGCGGACAATCCAGAACCGGCTGCCAATGCTCGGATGTCGCGGTAGGGTTCCAACGCCTAGTTGGATCCATTCACCGCAGCAACCAGCTTCCGTAATTGCCGCACAAGTGCGGCGCCTCCTGCCATCGGAAGGTTCGGCAATGACCAAATCACGGCTCCTCGCAGCCGCAGCCGCGTCCGCCCTCGTCGTCGTTGGATTGGTGGGGTGCGCTCCCCCCGAGAAGAAGGACACGGGCAACCAGACAGAGTCGGGTGTGAACGCCAGGGAGGCCACCTCTGCGGCCGACTTCGGCGGGATGGACGGCCTTGTCAAGGCCGCGAAGGCCGAAGGCGAGCTCAATGTGATTGCGCTGCCGCCGGATTGGGCAAACTACAAGGAGATCATCGACACCTTCTCCTCGAAATACGGCATCAAGGTGAACTCCGCGCAGCCCGACGCCAACAGCCAGGACGAGATCAACGCCGCCAACCAGCAGAAGGGCAAGAGCACCGCGCCCGACGTCTTCGACCTGGGACAGGCGATCGCACTGGCGAACACCAACTTGTTCGCGCCCTACAAGGTCGCGACGTTCGACTCCATTCCCGAGCAGTTCAAGGACCCGGACGGTACCTGGGTCAACGACTACGGCGGCTACAGCTCCATCGGCTACGACTCGGCCAAGGTCCCGGAAATCAAAGACTTCAACGACCTGCTGACACCAGAGTTCACGGGCAAAGTCGCGCTCAACGGTGATCCAACGACCGCCAGCGCCGCGGCCAACGGGGTGCTGATGGCCGCGATCGCCAACGGCGGCACGGTGGACGACATCGCTCCTGGCGTCAACTTCTTCGTCAAGCTCAAAGAAGCAGGCAACTTCGTGCCGGTCGATCCGACGCCCGCGACCATCGAATCCGGTCAGACGCCCGTCGTCATCGACTGGGACTACCTGAATGCGGCCGAGACCAAGAAGATTCCGACCTGGAAGGTGTTCGTACCGGCCAATGCGCTCGTCGGCGGCTACTACTTCCAGGCGATCAACAAGGACGGACCTCACCCCGCGGCAGCCCGGCTCTGGCAGGAGTTCCTGTACAGCGACGAGGGTCAGAACCTTTTCCTGAAGGGCCTCGCGCGACCGGTGCGCGCGGACGCGATGGAAAAGGGCGGCACCGTCGACAAGAACCTGCTCAGCGCGCTGCCGTCGGTCCAGGGCACCCCTGTGGTCGCAACCGACGCGCAGAGCAAGAAGATGGCGGACTACCTCGGAGCCAACTGGTCCAAGGTGATCAGCTGATCCGGACGTCCTGACGGATCAGCTCCGCCTGCACCGCGGAAATGTCCACGTCGTAAAGAGGCCGGTCCGTGCGGATAGACACCGCGGCCGCCACCCCCGCGCCCTGGCCGGTGACGGCGCAGCACGACATATTCCGGGTCGCCGCATGGGCGATGCGGTCGCCTCCCGTGGCACGTCCGGCGACGATCAGGTGGCGGACCGTCTGCGGCAGCCGCGACCGGTACGGGATCTGCAGGTAGCGCCCGGTCGTCGGCAGCACCAGCACGCCGTATCCGTCGATGAATTCCGGGTA
>DASQCE010000408.1:0-9789 GCA_035634855.1 Mycobacterium sp. | reverse complement strand
GCCGATACAGCAAACCTGCGTGAGGGCGCCAACCTCAACGATGCGCTGCTCGCGCTGCTGCCCCTGGTGGGCGTGTGGCGCGGTGAGGGCGAAGGACGGGGAACCAGCGGCGACTATCGGTTCGGGCAGCAGATCGTGGTCTCACATGACGGCGGTGACTACCTGAACTGGGAGGCACGGTCCTGGCGGCTGAGCGGCACGGGGGACTACGAGGCACCCGGTCTGCGGGAGACCGGCTTCTGGCGATTCGTCAGCGACCCCGCCGACCCGTCCGAATCGCAGTCCATCGAGCTGCTGCTCGCGAATTCCGCCGGCTACGTCGAATTGTTCTACGGCAGGCCCCGCAACCAGTCCTCGTGGGAGCTGGTCACCGACGCGTTGGCACGCAGCAAGTCGGGCGTGCTGGTAGGCGGGGCCAAGCGGCTCTACGGCATCGTCGAGGGCGGCGACCTGGCGTATGTGGAGGAACGCGTCGACGCCGACGGCGGGCTGGTGCCGCATCTGTCCGCCCGCCTGTCGAGGTTTGTCGGTTAGTGCGGGCGACGACGCTGGCCGCGGGGTTCGCCGCGGCGGGATTCCTTGCCGCGTGCTCGTCGAACACGCCGACTGGAGAACAGACGTCGACGTCGGTCGCAACCGACCGGACACGGTGGTTTCGCCCACTGCCTGAGCGAGCAGGGCGTGCCGCAGCGCCGGGTCCGGCCGCCGGTCCGCCGCCCGGAGTCGACCAGGACACCTGGCACGGCGCCATGGAGGCGTGCTCGTCGCTGGCGCCGGGACCAGCCAGCTAACCAAGCACGGGCGCCTTGCCCGCGTCGGTGAGCCACTGCTGTTCCAACCGGCCCAGCGTGCCATCACCGCGAAGCGCCTCGACCGCCCACGATACGCAGCGGGTCGGCCCGCTGCCCTTGTCGAGCACGATGCCGAACTGCTCGACATCGTTTGACGCACTGGGCAATTGGCCAACCGTCAGCCCGTTGCGCAGCTCGTTGGCTACCGCGAAAGCGGTTGGCAGGTCAGCCACAAGCGCATCGATCTCGCCGTTGCTCAACGCCATCTTGGCGTCGCCGGTGGTGTTGTACACCTCGACAGGGACGTCGCCGTCTACCGACGTCGCCGCGCTGTAACTGGTCGTGCCGACCTGGACACCCAGCCGCAGCCCCTTCAGCTGCTACACAGTCTTGGCGCCGGCCGCGGGCGACGACCTGACCGTGACGACGGCCTGTGTCACGTCGAAATACGGCGAAGAGAAGTCCACCGCGGCCTTGCGCTGCTCGGTGATCGAGAACTCAGATAGGTTGGCGTCGAACGTCTTTGGGCCTGGAGCCAATGCGGCGTTGAACGGCACCCGCACCGATCGCACGTCGTCGCGCGCGTCGTTCATCTTGGCCGCGACGGCGTAGGCGATTGCCGCCTCGAACCCCTCGCCGCTGGCCGGGTTGTCGCCCATGTACCACCGCGGGTAGACGGGCTGGTCGGTGCCGAATGTGAGGACGTCCGGATACAGCGTGCCCAGTTGGTCCTTCGTGCACTTGTCGGGATTGCCCGCGGTAGTTTTGTCGGAGATCGGCGCGCACGCGGTGGTACCGCGAGGGTGGCCACCGCAACCACGGCGGCCAGCCTCCACACATAGCGCACCCCGCACCCCGCAGCGCGCCGCAGCCGCCGCCAGGGTCGGGCGCGAGTCCGGTCCATAGCCCACTGCTAACGGCGGCCCGGTAAGGATTCCTACCGTCGCGGACACTAGTTCACCGGATAAGGAGGAATTGAAGAAGCAGCCCAGACATGGAGCGGCCCCCGAGCCGTCGTACCTGGTTGGACAAAACCGAGGGGCTCGGGGGCCGGGTGGCTGCGGGGAATTCGCCAGCGCGCGCAGGTGACTCCCCTGGCGCTGCTAGCTCGCAGCCACCTCACATGTCCGTAAGTCAATCAATTGGTCGGACCACCTCCTTCCTTGTGTACGAGCGACCGTACTCGCGGACCAGCGCAGCGACAACCGATTTCTAACGATCACTGACGATTGCAGCGTCGACCAGTTCGGCGATTTCGCCCGCGAAGGGCGTAGACGGCAGCAGCCTGCCGTCCAGCGTGTGCACCCGCGCCGCGAGCGTGATACTCGACACCAGCCAAACCCCTTGCGCTGAAACAAGATCAGCGGGACGCAGGGCGCGGTAGTCACAGTCGTAGCCCTTGTTCCGGGCCACCTCGAACAGCGCCTGCTGCGTGGTGCCACGCAGAATCGGATACCACGGCGGCGGGGTGAATAGTGCGGAGTTTCCGGCCCCGTTCTCTGACTCGGTCGCGATCACCACCGTCGAGCGCGGGCCTTCCAGGATGTAGCCGTCAGAGCTGACGAAGATCACGTCGCCGGCGCCGTGCCGCCCGGCGTGTCGCAGCGCGGCCATGTTCAGCGCGTACGACAGGGTTTTCGCGCCGGCCAGCAGCCACGGCATGTCGGCCGCGCCATCGGCAGGCAGTCCACGGGCCAGGGTCAAGGCCGCCAGACCCTTGCGACGAGCGTCGGCCACCCGCGAAGGCAGTTGCCCGATCGTCGCGAAGGCGGTGCATGATGTCGCCGGCCCAGCGGCTCCGGTCGGAGGCGATCCGCTCTCCCGTCCCCGGCTGTACACCAGGCGCAGCACCGCCTCGTCGCCGCCGTCGGCGATCCATCGCTCGATCCCTGTGGCGACGGCTGAGCGCCACCGCGGCAGGTCCGGCGCGGGCAGGTCCGTCATCCGCGCTGACTGCGTCAGCCGCGCCAGGTGCGCTTCCAGCAGGCACGGCCTGCCGTCGCGCACCAGCAGCGACTCGAAGATGCCGTCCCCACGCACAACCGCCAGGTCGTCGGCGTGCACTAACGGCGCCGCAGACTCGTGGAGTTCACCGTCGAGCGTGACCACAACGCCGGGAACACCAGGAACGCTCGCCATGGCCAAGAAGCGTAGACCCGTAAAGTTGAAGACATGTCCGCAGTTCCCGCGCCTGAGACCGGTCCGGACGCCGGTGCCGTGTGGCATTACGGCGACCCGCTCGGCGAGCAGCGCGCGGCCGCCGACGGAGCCGTCGTCGTCGACCGCTCGCACCGGGCCGTGCTGAGGCTCACCGGCAATGACCGCAAGACCTGGCTGCACAGCATCTCCTCCCAGCACGTCAGCGACCTTTCCGACGGCGCGGTCACGCAGAATCTGAGCCTCGACGGGCAGGGCCGTGTCGAAGATCACTGGATCCAGACGCAGCTCGATGGCGTCACCTACCTGGACACGGAGCCCTGGCGCGGGGAACCGCTGCTGTCGTACCTAAACAAGATGGTGTTCTGGTCCGACGTGGCCGTCGAACCGGCCGACCTGGCGGTGTTGTCGCTGCTCGGCCGGCATCTGGTCGACCCGCAAGTGCTCGACGCACTCGGCGTCGGTTCGCTACCGGCTGAAGGTGCGGCGGTGGCGCTTCCCGAAGGCGGATTTCTGCGCAGAATGACCGGCCCAAGCATCGAGCTGGACTTGGTCGTGCCGCGCGATCAGGCCGCCCATTGGCGGCAGCGACTAATCGACGCTGGCGTGCGGCCCGCCGGTGTGTGGGCCTACGAAGCCCATCGGGTGGCGGCGCTGCGGCCCCGCCTCGGCGTCGACACCGACGAGCGGACGATCCCGCATGAGGTGGGCTGGATCGGCACTGCGGTGCACCTGGACAAGGGTTGCTACCGCGGCCAGGAAACCGTCGCCCGCGTCCACAACCTGGGCAAACCGCCCCGGATGCTGGTGCTGGTGCACCTGGACGGCTCCGCGGACCGGCCGGACACCGGCGACCCCCTGCTGGCGGGTGGGCGCAAGGTCGGCCGGCTGGGCACAGTGATCGACCATGTCGATGAGGGGCCAATCGCGCTGGCGCTGGTCAAGCGCGGTCTGCCCGCCGACACCCCGTTGACCACCGGCGGGGATGCGGAGGTCGCAGCGGTCATCGATGCGGACTCGCTGCCACCCGCCGACGATGTCGGTGCCGGGCGGCTGGCGGTGGAACAGCTGCGCGGCCGAGCACGTTGACGCAATGGGCCTGCCAGCACACGACAGCCGGGCACGGTAAAGTGTTGGCAGGACAATAAAGACACACAGATCGGAGCCGCCTAAAAATTGGGCCGCTCCGTTATTGCGCGAGGGGGTACCCCCATGGGCCGCGGCCGGGCAAAGGCAAAGCAGACCAAGGTTGCTCGTGAGCTCAAGTACAGCTCACCGCAGACCGATTTCGAGCGGCTTCAGCGCGAGCTCGCAGGGTCGGATGGTTCTGACGATCTCAATGGCACCGACGGGATGACCGACGAATGGGCCGCCGACGAGGACGACTGGCGGCGCTAGGCTCTAGAACCGGGGGTGCTGGCCCACCAGGCTGGCACGCGGACTGTCTCTGCTGCCCTTCTTGATGGCGCCGAGGGTCCAGCAGGCCAGGTGCCTGGCGGTCAGCACGGCCCGTGCGCGGTCGGTGTCCTCCGGCGCGACGATGGCGACCATGCCGACGCCCATGTTGAACGTCTTCTCCATCTCGACACGATCGACGCGGCCGCGCTGCGCGATCATTCCGAACACCGGAGCGGGCGTCCACGTTCCGCGGTCGATCTCGGCGACCAGGCCGTGCGGGATGACCCGCTCCAGGTTCCCGGCCAGCCCGCCGCCCGTGACGTGGCAGAAGGTGCGCACCTGGGTTTCGGCGGCCAGCGCGAGGCAGTCCTTGGCGTAGATCCGGGTAGGCTCGAGCAGCTCTTCACCCAGTGTGCGGCCGAACTCCTCGACGTGGCCGGCCAGGTTCATCCGATCGATCTCGAGCAGCACCTTGCGCGCCAACGAGTAGCCATTGGAATGCAGGCCCGTCGACGCCATCGCGATGATCACGTCACCCGGCTTGACCCGTTCGGGCCCCAACACGTCGTCTGCTTCCACCACGCCGACCCCGGTGGCGGAAATGTCGTAGTGGTCGGGTGCCATAAGCCCCGGATGTTCGGCGGTCTCCCCACCCAGTAGCGCACATCCGGCCATCACGCAGCCGTTGGCGATGCCTGACACCAGTTCGCTGACCCGTTCCGGCACCACGCGCCCGACCGCGATGTAGTCCTGTAGGAACAACGGCTCCGCGCCGCACACCACCAGGTCGTCGACCACCATCGCGACCAGATCGATTCCGACGGTGTCGTGCTTGTCCATGGCCTGGGCCACCGCCAGCTTGGTGCCCACGCCGTCCGTCGACGACGCCAGCAGTGGTTCACGGTAACCGCCGCGCAGCGCGAACAGCCCGGCGAAACCACCGAGCCCACCACGAACTTCGGGCCTGGTGGCCTTCTTGGCCAGCGGTTTGAACCGTTCGACGGCGCGGTCACCGGCTTCGATGTCCACCCCGGCCGATGCATAGGAGATGCCGTGTTGTTCGGCTTGATCCGTCATCGATAGCAAGGCTACCGTCGTTGCCCACACCTCGGTAACCGGCCGATCCCGAGTGGTTCCTCCCGATCACCCCGCATGATCCCGAACGGTGTGAGAGCGTGACCGACCATGAAAACAGTTCGCTGGTTTGCGCTCCTCGCCGCGGCTATCTTGGCTGCCTCGACGGTCCTGTGCGCGACCGCGTCCGCCACTCCGTCGGAGAACGCCGATGCGGTCATCATCTCGCAGGCGACGGTCGACGGGGTCGACTACATCACCCGTGAGATCACCATCCAGCCCGGCGGCAGCACCGGATGGCACTACCACGACGGTCGGGTGTTCGGCGTTGTCCGGGAAGGCACGCTCACCCGCACGATGAAGGATTGTTCGGTCGTCGCCTCCCCCGAGGGCGCCGCGGTTACCGAAGACAGCGGGTCGGACCACACCCATATCGGCCGCAACCTCGGCCCCGGGCCTCTGGTGCTGTGGGTTGACTACATCCAACCGGCGGGTACCCCGCTGGCGGTGGACGTGCCCGATCCCGGCTGCGGGTAGGGCCTGACGACACATCCGGGGGTTCACCCGTGGACCGGACTGTCGACGGATGGAGGCCGGATGTCTGTGTGGGAAGTTCGCTGCCTGGTGACCGGCGCGACCGGCTACATCGGTGGCCGCCTGGCGCCGCGACTCCTCGACCGTGGTCTTGCCGTCCGGGCGATGGCGCGAAACCTCGACAAGCTCGACCGTCTGCCGTGGCGCGACCGCGCTGAAGTGGCGCGCGGCGACCTCGGCGACCCCGACTCGCTGACCACGGCGTTCGACGGCATCGATGTCGTGTACTACCTGGTGCATTCGATGGGCACGTCATCGGATTTCGTGGCCGAAGAGGCCCGGTCTGCTCGCAACGTCGTCGCCGCGGCGCGTCGGTCCGGTGTGAAGCGGCTGGTGTATCTGTCCGGTCTGCATCCACCGGGCGCCGAGCTGTCCCCGCATCTGCGGTCACGCACGGCCGTCGGCGACATTCTGCTGGAGTCCGGCATCGAGAGCGTCGTGCTACAGGCGGGCATTGTCATCGGTTCGGGTTCCGCTTCATTCGAGATGATCCGGCACCTGACCAACCGGCTCCCGGCGATGACGACCCCGAAGTGGGTGCACAACAAGATTCAACCGATCGCCATCGACGACGTGCTGCATTACTTGATCGAGGCCGCCACCGCGCGGGTGCCGGCGTCGCGCACCTGGGATATCGGCGGCCCGGACGTGCTGGAGTACGGCGAGGCGATGCAGGTGTACGCCGAGGCGGCCGGGTTGCGACGGCGGCTGATCGTGGTCCTGCCGTGGCTGACACCGACCATCGCGAGTTGGTGGGTGGGTCTGGTGACGCCGATCCCCGGCGCTTTGGCGCGACCGCTCGTCGAGTCTCTGGAATGCGATGCGGTGATGGCCAATCACGACGTCGATGCCGTCATCGCACCGCCGGCCGGCGGCCTCACCGGATATCGCGACGCCGTCGCGCATGCGTTACACAGCGGACCACTGCCCAGCGATCCGGAGTGGGCTGGGCCGCGCCGGCGCTAGGGTCTGCGCAGCGCCGAGACGTTGTCGTTGTCGGCCTGCACCGGGATGCCGGTGCGCGCCGCGGTGGCCAGCATCTGCTCGATCACGTTCTTGCCCAACGCCGTTTCGCCGGGCAGCTCGATCGGGTACTTGCCGTCAAAGCACGCGGAGCACAGCCGGGAGGCGGGCTGTTCCGTGGCCGCGATCATGCCCTGCTGCGAGATGTAGCCCAGCGTGTCGGCGCCGATGGCGTGGCGCACCGCCTCGAGCATCTCGTCTTCGTTCTCGACCGCGTTGGCGATCAGCTCGGCGGGCGTGGCGAAATCGATGCCGTAGAAGCACGGCCACTTCACCGGCGGCGAGGCGATCCGCACGTGCACCTCGACGGCGCCTGCCTCGCGCAGCATCCGGACCAGCGCCCGTTGCGTGTTGCCGCGCACGATCGAGTCATCGACGACGATCAACCGCTTGCCGCGGATCACCTCTTTGAGCGGGTTGAGCTTGAGTCGGATGCCCAGCTGGCGGATGGTCTGTGACGGCTGGATGAACGTTCGCCCGACGTAGGCGTTTTTAGTCAGGCCCTGCCCGAACGGGATGCCGGACTCCTGGGCGTACCCGACGGCGGCGGGGGTGCCGGACTCAGGCACGCCGATCACCAGGTCGGCCTCGACCGGCTTCTCCTGGGCGAGCCTGCGCCCGATGTCAACGCGGGTCTTGTGCACCGACCGTCCCGCGATCGTGCTGTCCGGCCGGGCCAGGTACACGTACTCGAAGATGCAGCCTTTCGGTTCCGGGTTCGCAAACCGGGTCGAGCGCACGCCGTCGGCGTCGATGGCCAGCAGTTCGCCAGGCTCGATGTCGCGCACGAACGACGCGCCGACGATGTCCAGCGCGGCGGTCTCCGAGGCGACCACCCAGCCGCGGTCCAGCCGTCCCAGCGACAACGGCCGCACCCCGTAGGGGTCGCGGGCCGCGTACAGGGTGTTCTCGTCCATGAACGTCAGGCAGAACGCGCCGCGCACCGTCGGCAGCAGCTCCAGCGCCGCCTGCTCCAGCGTGGCGTCGGCGGCGCCATGTGCAAGCAGCGCGCCGAGGATGTCGGAGTCTGTGGTGGCGGGTGGGGCGCCACGCCTCCCGAGTAGCCCGGCCTCGCGGGCGCGGGCGGCCAGGTCGGTGCCATTGACCAGGTTGCCATTGTGGCCGAGCGCGACGCCGGTGCCTGCGGCGGTGTTACGGAACACCGGCTGAGCGTTTTCCCAGGTGGTGGATCCGCTGGTGGAGTAGCGACAGTGGCCGATGGCGACGTGGCCCTCCATCGCGGCCAGCGTCTGCTCATCGAAGACCTGGCTGACCAGGCCGAGGTCCTTGAACACGAGGACCTGCGAACCGTCGGCGACGGCGATGCCCGCCGCTTCCTGGCCGCGGTGTTGAAGCGCGTACAGGCCGTAGTAGGTGAGTTTGGCGACTTCTTCGCCCGGCGCCCAGACGCCGAATACGCCACACTCTTCGCGGGGTTCTTGATCGGTCTGCTCACCGGTCACGATAGGGCTGCTCCCAAGGCGGGGTGGGTGACGCGTTCAGTCTACGGTCACCATGGGTTAATCACGGAATCGAACGGCAGTGTCGCCGCGTATCAATCAACGACCGTGATCACCGACTCAATTCCTGACCAGCAGCGGCGGGTCGTCACAGTGCAGCGCGCGCTGACAAGTTGTAGTCAGGATCACATTCCTCGCTTAAGGTGCCGGCTTCCGTTCAGCCATCGATCGTGACCAGCGGCAGCCATTGCCCGATTTCCGCTGCACGTGCACCGGAGAGGTGCAGGGCGCCGCTCGCGGCTGCGTCGGCGACGTCCAGCAGACCGGTCGTGAGCAGCAGCCAGGTGCGCGGATCGGTCTCGACGACGTTCGGCGGATTGCCCCGCCGGTGTTCGGGTCCCGAAATGCATTGCACCGCAACAAATGGTGACACGCGTACCTCCACACTTGCGCCCGGCGCGATGGCCGCCAGTGTGCGCGCGGTCAACCGCACCGCCTCAGCCAGCTCGGTGCGACTCGGCTCGGGCCGGCTGTCGTCGCGCAGCCATTCCCCCACCGCCGCCACGGCGGCGCGGGTCTTCGTCGGATCGACGCTGCGACGGGCGACCATACCTTAGATTCTCAAAGTGCTTGTCGACCGCCACCGACCGCCTTACAAAACGGCAGGCGTGGTGTTACTGGTGGTCGCCGCGGTCGTCGGAGCCTTCATCTATATGCAGTTTCGCGGCGACCTCACCGACAAGACCCAGCTGACCCTGCTGTCGCCGCGAGCGGGCCTGGTGGTCGAACCGGGTTCGAAGGTGACCTACAACGGCGTGGAGATCGGCCGTGTCTCCGATATCCACATGGTCGACGAGCGTGGCACACCCATGGCCAAACTCACACTGGACGTGAATCCTCGCTACATCAAGTACATCCCCGCCAACGTCGCCGCCGAGATCCAGGCCACCACGGTGTTCGGCAACAAGTACATCTCGTTCAGCTCTCCGAAATATCCTTCACCACAACGCATTTCGAGCCACGATGTGATCGACGCTTCGGCGGTGACCACGGAGTTCAACACCCTGTTCGAAACGATCACTTCGATCGCCGAGCAGGTGGATCCCGTCAAGTTGAACCAGACGCTGGCCGCGACCGCCGAGGCGCTCGGCGGGTTGGGCGAACGGTTCGGCGACTCGCTGGAGAACGGCAACCGGATTCTCGACGATCTGAATCCGCAGCTACCGCAGATCACCTACGACACGCGCAGGCTGGCCGACCTGGCCGACGTCTACGCCGACGCGTCGCCGGAC
>DASQCE010000407.1:0-11968 GCA_035634855.1 Mycobacterium sp. | reverse complement strand
GCGCGGCACCGACGCCTGGACTCCCTTCGTCGCGCCGAACGCCACCGCGGGTGCCTCGTTGGTGACGGGGTCGGTCGCGGTGTTGGCGACGACGTTGGTCGCGGCTGCAGGCATCGCCGGGCTGGCGATGCGCACGATGCCCGCCCGTGGCAGGCTCATCGTGATACTGCTGATCGGCGTCGCCCTGCTCGCCGCCGGCTACTCGGGTGGGCTGGGATCGCCTGTTGCTCAGCAGGTTCAGGCGTTCCTCGACGCGGGCGGCACGCCGCTGCGCAACATGCACAAGTTGGAGCCGCTGCTGCGGCTGCCGATGGCACTCGGGCTGGCTCATCTGCTGGGCCGAATCCCGTTGCCCGGCAGCGCACCTCGGCACGAATGGGTGCAGGCGTTCGCCCACCCCGAACGCGACAAGCGGGTGGCCGTCGGGGTGGTGGCGCTGGTGGCGTTGGCCGCGGCAACGTCGCTGGCCTGGACCGGCAGGCTGACCCCGCCCGGCGCCTTCGACGCGACCCCGCAGTACTGGCACGATACCGCCGACTGGCTCGACGAACACAACACCGGCGGCCGCGTGCTGGTGGCGCCCGGTGCACCGTTCGCCACCCAGGTGTGGGGCACCAGCCACGACGAACCCCTGCAGGTGCTGGGCGGCAGCCCGTGGGGAGTGCGCGACTCGATTCCGCTGACCCCGCCGGAAACCATCCGCGCTCTCGATTCTGTTCAGCGACTGTTCGCCGCAGGTAGGCCGTCCGCAGGCCTGGCGGATACGCTTGCCCGGCAAGGTATTTCATATGTCGTGGTGCGCAACGACCTCGACCCCGAGTCGTCGCGGTCGGCGCGACCCCTGTTGGTACACCGGGCCATAGAGGGATCGAGCGGGTTCGTCAAAATGGCGCAGTTCGGCGAGCCCGTCGGCCCCGGCACGCTGGCCGGTTTCATCACCGACAGCGGACTGCGGCCGCGCTTTCCTGCGGTGGAGATCTACAAGGTGGACGGGTCGCCGGGGATGCATCCGTACCTGGCCGACACCAATGCGATGGCGCGCGTCGACGGCGGACCCGAGGCGCTGCTGCGACTCGACGAGCGCCGCCGGCTGCTTGGCCAGCCGCCACTTGGGCCGATGCTGCTGACCGGCGACGCGCAACGCGCCGGCCTGCCCGTGCCCGTCGTCACCGTGACCGACACCCCGCTGGCGCGCGAGACGGATTACGGCCGCGTCGATGATCACTCATCGGCTATTCGGACGCCCGACGATCCGCGGCGCACGTTCAATCGGGTGCCCGACTATCCCGCCGCGGGCGCCGCCATGGTCTACGGGCAATGGAACGGCGGACGCATCTCGGTGTCGAGCTCGGCGTCGGATTCCACGGCGCTGCCCAATGTCGCACCCGCGACCGGGCCGGCGGCGGCGATCGACGCCGATTCGTCGACGAGCTGGGTGTCCAATGCCCTGCAGGCGGCGGTCGGACAGTGGCTGCAGGTCGACTTCGATCATCCCGTCACCAACGCCACCCTCACGATCACGCCCAGCGCGACCGCCGTCGGCGCGCAGGTCCGCCGCGTCGAGGTGTCGACCGTAAACGGCACCAGCACACTGCGGTTCGACCAAGCAGGCAAGCCGCTGACAGTGGCGCTGCCCTATGGCGAGTCACCATGGGTTCGGATCACCGCCGTGGCCACCGACGACGGTTCGGCCGGGGTCCAGTTCGGCATCACCGACTTCAGCGTCACGCAGTACGACGCGAACGGCTTCGCCCATCCCGTGAACCTGCGCCACACAGTGTTGGTACCCGGACCACCATCGAATTCGGCTGTCGTGCAATGGGATCTGGGGCCGGAGCTGCTCGGCCGGTCGGGTTGTGCCCAGAGCCCCAACGGCACGAGGTGTGCCGCTTCCATGGCGCTGTCGCCGGAAGAGCCGGTGAACCTGAGCCGCACGTTGACCGTACCGACACCGACCAAGGTGACGCCAACGGTGTGGGTGCGCGCGCGCCAAGGCCCCAATCTGGCCGACCTGGTGGCGGCGCCCGGCGCGGCGCGCGCGCTCGGCGACGCCGACCCGATCGACGTGCTGGGTTCGGCGTACGCCGCCGCCGATGGCGATCCGGGAACCTCGTGGACCGCGCCGCAGAGCGTCGTGCAGCACAAGATGCCGCCCACCCTCACGCTGAAACTGCCCACCCGCAGTGAAGTCGCCGGACTGCGGATCACACCGAGTTCCTTAGTGTTGCCTGCACATCCGACGTTGGTGGCCATCGACCTCGGTGACGGCCCGGAGGTGCGCCGGCTGGCCAGCGACGGTGGAACACAGACAGTCAGCCTGCGGCCGCGCATGACCGATACCGTCAAGCTCTCGCTGCTGAGTTGGAACGACGTCATCGACCGCACCGCGCTGGGCTTCGATCAGCTCAAGCCACCCGGGCTGGCCGAGGTTTCCGCGCTGGACGCCCGGGGTGCGCCGATCGCCGCCGCCGACGCCGGACGCAACCGTGCGCGCGTCATCGATCTGCCGTGCGGGAAGGGTCCGATCATCGGCGTGGCGGGACAGTTCGTCCAGACCTCGGTCGCCACCACCGTCGGCGCGCTGCTCGACGGCGAGCCCGTGGCCGCCAAGCCGTGTCGGTCCGACCCGATCACGCTGCCCGCCGGTCAGCAGGAACTGCTGATCAGCCCCGGCGCACCATTCGTGGTCGACGGCGTGCAGCTGGCCGGTCCGCTTGCTAGCCAATTACACACGGCAGCAATGGTTCCCGCGGCTACGGACGACTGGAGCGCCGACCATCGCGAGCTGGACGTCCCGCCTTCTGCGTCGTCACGGGTGCTGGTGGTGCCGGAAAGCATCAATCCGGGCTGGACGGCTCGCGCGGCAGACGGCTCGGCTCTGGCCCCGGTTACCGTCAACGGGTGGCAGCAGGGCTGGGTGCTTCCTGCGGGCACCGCAGGGCCCGTCACGCTGAGCTTCACGTCGAACACGCCATATCGGGCGGGGCTGATCGGCGGGTTGGCGCTGCTGCCCCTCCTTGCCCTGCTGGCGTTCTCCCCCTGCCCTTCGGGCGGGAGGTGCCCCCAGCCGGTTCGACGGTCCCCTCCCAGTGACGAGCCACCAAGGCCGTGGCAGCCGGGGCGGATGACGACGAGCGTAGCGGTGGTGGCGGCCGCGGGAGTGATCTCCGGGATCGCGGGCGTCATCGTGGGCGGCGCCGCGCTCGGGTTGCGCCACCTTCTCCGCCGCCGCGAAAAGCTCTGCGAGGCAGTGACAGCCGCGCTCGCCGCAGGCGGCTTGATCAGTGCGGGGGCGGTGCTGAGCCAGAATCCGTGGCGCTCGGTTGACGGCTACGCCGGGCACTCCGTCGGTGTCCAACTGCTGGCGTTGGTCTCGGTGGCGATGCTGGCGGCATCGGCGGTGCCGACAAGCGGTCGTCTAGCCGCCGATTCGGCCGCCGGCCATGAGCTCGTGCTCGAAGATCCGCTCGGATCGCACAAATAAGCTCACGTTCGAGAACCGGGGCTACAGCGTCTCGTCCAACTGGCCGAGAGTGTCGGTCAAGCGCAGATTTTCGGAATAGTCGACGGGGCAGGCGATCAGCGACACTCCGTCATCAGCAAGTGCCGTCCGCAACGTCGGCAGCAGTTGATCAGCCGCAGTGATGCGATATCCCTTGGCGCCAAAGCTTTCGGCGTACGTCACCACATCGGGGTTGTTGAACCTCACGTAGTGATGCTCGCCCAGTTCGAGGTCCATCTTCCACTCGATGAGCCCGTACCCGCCATCCTCCCAGATGAGAACGACCAGCGGGATCCGCTCCCGTACCGCCGTCTCGATCTCCTGGGAGTTCATCAGGAATGCACCATCGCCCACCACGGCCAGCACCTTCGCCTCGGGGCGGGCCAGCTTGACTCCGAGGGCGCCGGGAAGGGCAAAAGCCATCGTGGACAGTCCGTTCGAGATCAGACAGGTATTGCGCTCGTATGTCGGATACAGTCTCGCCATCCACATCTTTGTTGCGCCGGTGTCGACCAGCACGACGTCGCTGCGGCCCAGCGCGGCGCGGGTGTCGGCGACTATCCGCTGGGGAGCGAGCGGGAACCGCGAATCCTGTTGCCCGCGCCTGAATTCGTCGGCCAGGAGATCACGCCCTGGCCCTGTTGCGGCGTCGTCGAACCGGCACCCGGTCATCGCGTCGCGCAGTGCGTCCAGCGAAGCACTGATGTCGCCGATGATTCCGACGTCAACGGGATAGTGCATGTCGACCTCGGCCGGGAACCGGTGGATGTGGATGATCTTCTTGTCGGACTTCGGGTTGATCCTGGCCGGGTCGAATTCCTGGAGCTCGTAACCGACCGCGATGATCGCGTCGGCGTTGTCGAAACCGAAGTTGACGTAGTCACGACGCATGAAGCCGATCGTGCCGATGCTGTTGGGGCGATCGTCTGGCATGACGCCCTTGCCGTGAAAGGTGTTGGCGACCGGCACACCCAGTTCCTCGGAGAATCGCACAAGGGCGGCGGTCGCGTCGGCGCGGGCGGCGCCATGTCCGGCCAGCACCACAGGCCGCTTCGCTTCCCTCAGGGCGTCAGCCGCCCGCTGAACCTGACCGGGCGCGGGAGCTTCGGCGCGCACCACGTTGCGCGGCAGCGGCGTCAAGTCGTAGTCCATGTCGTCGGCGTCGATGTGTTCGGGGACGGCGAGGTAGACCGCGGCGGGGCGTTCGGTTTCGGCGAGCTTGAACGCCTTACGGATCATCTCGGGTATGGCGCGAGCGGTCGGAATGCCGTCGGCCCAGCGGGTGATGGGCGCGAACATCGTCACCAGGTCGACGTATTGGTGCGATTCCTTGTATTCGCGATCCTGGCCAACCTGTGCCGAGATCGCGACCAAGGGGGTGCTGTTGGTGGTGGCGTCGGCCACGCCGAGTTGCATGTTGATCGCGCCCGGGCCCAGCGTGGCCGAGACCACCGCCGCCCGGCCGGTTACGCGACCGTACATCTCGGCCATGAACGCGGCGCCTTGTTCGTGCCGGGTGAGCACGTAGCGAATGTTGGATGCGGCCAGTGCCTGGACGAACCGGATGTTCTCCTCGCCCGGCAGCCCGAAGACGACTGAGACTCCCTCGTTCTCGAGGCACTCGACCATGGACCTAGCGGCAGTACTCACAGCGCACCTCCGATCGCCACGATAGCTGCACGGCGAGCTCGTGATCGTCCTAGCATCGGTGCAGTGCCCAACCTCAACACTGCGCGGGAAGCAATCGATACCGCAGATCTAGGCGTGACGCTGATGCACGAGCACGTGTTCATCATGACCACCGAGATCTTGCAGAACTATCCCGAAGCCTGGGGTGACGAGTCCAAACGCATCGCCGGTGCGATTGCCCGGTTGAACGAACTGAAGTCCCGCGGCGTCGACACCATCGTCGACCTCACGGTCGTAGGTCTCGGTCGCTACGTTCCGCGGATTGCCCGCGTCGCGGCCGAAACCGACCTGAACATCGTCGTGGCGACTGGGTTGTACACCTACAACGATGTGCCGTTCTACTTTCACTACCGCGGGCCGGGCACAATACTCGACGGGCCCGAGTTCATGACCGACATGTTCATTCGCGACATCGAGCAGGGCATCGCCGACACCGGGATCAAGGCCGCGATCCTCAAGTGCGCCACCGACGAACCGGGAGTGACGCCCGGCGTCGAGCGGGTGCTGCGGGCCGTCGCGCAGGCGCACCGCCGTACCGGTGTGCCGATCTCCACGCACACGCACGCGGGCACCCGGCGCGGGCTCGAGCAGCAACGCATCTTCGCCGAGGAAGGCGTCGACCTGTCCCGGGTGGTGATCGGCCACTCGGGCGACACCACCGATCTCGACTACCTCGAGGAACTCATCGCGAACGGCTCCTATATCGGAATGGACCGGTTCGGGGTCGATGTTTATCTCCCGTTCGAGGACCGAGTCGACACGGTGGCACGAATGTGCGAGCGCGGGCACGCCGACAAGATGGTCCTCTCCCACGATGCCAACTGCTATTGGGATGCCCTGCCGGAGGAGACGGTGCCTGTCGTCATGCCGAACTGGCACTACCTGCACATCCACAACGACGTCATTCCAGCCCTGAAAGAGCGCGGTGTCACCGACGAGCAACTCACCAGGATGCTCGTCGACAACCCGAAGAAGATCTTCGAAAGCCAGGGCGCCTACTGATGACCGCATCCATCCCTCCGATCGGCGCGGAGTTCTCCCGGCTGGCCGGGCTGTCGCCCGACGAGCCGGCGGTCACCTGCGAGGGACGCACGCTGACCCGTGGCGAACTCGATGCGTCGACCAATCGGCTGGCGCGCGCCTACGCCGATCTTGGTGTGCGTCAAGGCGACTACGTGACGATCGTGCTGCCGAATTCTATCGAGTGGATCCAGGCGGCGCTGGCCGCGTGGAAGCTCGGTGCGGTTCCCCAGCCGCTGTCGGCGCGGCTACCCGACGCCGAACTCGAGGGGCTGCTCGCGCTGAAGCCGCGGGCACTGCTGGTGGGCCGCGATGACCCGCGCGGCGTGACCCCCAGCGTTCCAGGCGATTTCACGCCCGACTCCGGCGTGTCGGACGCGCCGGTACCCGAAGCGGTGTCGCCGTCCTGGAAGGCGCTGGGCTCAGGGGGCAGCACCGGTCGGCCCAAGCTCATCGAGGCCGGCGGCGACAGCCGCTTCCCCGGAGCGTTCGCCGGTCTGGGGATGGGCGCCGCCGACGGCGACACCCAGCTGATCGCGGTTCCGCTCAGCCACAACACCGGCATGACCACCGCGACGATCGGGTTGTTGATGCGACAGCACCTGGTGCTGATGCCGCGTTTCGACGCCGCAGAATTCCTTCGGCTGATCTCTGCGCACCGGGTCGACTTCATCGTGGCCGTGCCGACCATCATGCAGCGGCTACTGCCGGTCTATCGTGCCGACCCCGATGCCTACGACTTGTCGTCGATCCGGCGGCTGTGGCATGTCGGTGCGCCGTGCCCGCCGGCCGTAAAAGAGGCCTGGATCGAGCTTCTCGGCCCGGAGGCGGTATGGGAGCTGTACGGCGGCACCGAACTCCAGGCTTTGACGTTCGTCAGCGGCACGCAGTGGCTGGCGCACCGCGGCTCGGTCGGCGTTGTCGTCGTGGGCGAGATGAAGGTGCTCGACGACGACGGAAACGAGTGCCCGCCGGGCGTGGTCGGTGAGATCTACATGCGCCCGGCGCCGGGAAGCGCACCGACATACCGCTATGTCGGTGCCACCGCGAAAAGTCGCGACGGATGGGACTCGCTCGGCGACCTCGGCTATTTCGACTCCGACGGCTTCCTCTATCTCAACGACCGGCGCGTGGACATGTTCACCGTCGGAGGACGCAACGTCTACCCCGCCGAGATCGAATCGGCGCTGTCTGCCCACCCGAATGTGTTGTCCTGCTTGGTGGTTGGCGTACCCGACGATGACATGGGCCAGGTGCCGCACGCCATCGTGCAGGCCGACGGGCTCGACGAGGCGGACGTCATCGCGTTCCTGTCCGAGCGCATCGCGTCATACAAGATGCCCCGCACCGTCGAGTTCAGCGACACCCCGTTGCGCGACGACGCAGGCAAGGCGCGCCGGTCGGCGGTGCGCGACGAGGTCATCGCGCGACGGGCTCGGGCACGTTCCTGACCGCACTATCGAGCGGCGGCACCGGACGTTCCTCGCGGAACTCCCAGCGCCGCAGCGCGACTCGGCATGGCGACTCGACCAGCGCGTAGCTCACCGCCGCGATCGCAAAGCCGAACACCACGGTCAGCACCAGCACCACCGGCATATGCCCGTTGAACGCGAACTCACCGATGACGGGGAACACCATCGCCAGCGCGGCGAGGTGCCAGATGAACAATCCGTACGACCATCGGCCCAGCGTCACCATCGTGGTGTTGCCCAGCATCTGATGCCGAGTGTCGGGGCGGTCCAAAACCAGCGGAGCGATCAGTGCCGCAGCCACCACCGCGCCCATGGCCGTTTTCACGATGAATTGGCTGACCGTGCCCGGCGTCAGCCCTTCGGGGCCTGCCAGTGGTGACGCGGCAACGACGAACGCCACCACCACGATGACCGCCATCAGCAGCCGCCGCCTGGCCAACCGGTGCGGCCAGCCGACTTCCGTGACGGTCAACTCCGCCAATAGCATTCCCGCGGCAAACCACGAGAAGAATGCGGGCGGCCAGTTCAGCGGGTTGATGCCGGGGGACGCGTCGAACGGGATCAGCCCCCATCCGAGACTGGCCACCGCCACAGCCGCGATCACGGGGATACGGGCGCGCACCGGCAGTCGTCGTGCCAACAGCGCAAGCAGCGGCAGCGCCAGGTAGAAGGCGACCTCGACGGACAGGCTCCACATCTGTGTCAGCCCCGCGGTCAGCGTCAGTGGCACATATATCTGGGTTAGCGACAGGTTCGCCAGCCAGACCGTCAGATCGGCTTTGGCATCGGGGAGCAACAGCAGAATCACGATGACCGCAACCAGGTAGCCCGGCATGATTCGGACTATGCGTGACCGCAGGTAGTGCCCCGTCGGCGGACGTTGCCGCAGACCGCGGGCGGCGGCGGCGTGGCCTCGCCACAACAGGAAGCCCGACAGCGCGAAAAACACCGCAACGGCGAGGTCGAACCGGCCGAACAGCCGGCCCGTGATCCCGCCGGTGTGGCCGGTCTGGAAGGCGACGTGGGTGACGACGACGCCGACGGCCGCGCACGCGCGCATCCCCTCGACGGCGGGAAGGAAGCCACGGGTCCCGCCGACGCCTGACGCTTGGGTCACGACGACCAGTGTGCCGGGCGGATCGCCAACCACCGAAAATGGGTAGTCAAACGGCCGCCGGTGGATGCACTCGTAGTAAGGAACCGCTTTAGTTTGTGCTGTTAGGGTCGAACGGATTTGCCCTCACTCCCCAGGTCGGGGGCGACAAGTGGCGGAGCGTCGATCGCCGGAACGTGAAGGAGGCACGGTTTGAACCGCGCAGTGGCGCTGCGAATAGCGGCGTGCGGAATCATGGGGTTGGGGGCCGCCCTGCTGATTGCCGCGCTGTTGCTGTCCACCTACACCAAGGGCAAGATCGCCAAGATCCCCCTTGACCTGGACGCCACACTGGTCGCCGACGGAACCGGTACGGCGTTTGACCCCGAGTCGCTCAACACTGACCGGTTTGTGATCAACCGCAGCGTGCCGGTCGTGCTGCAGGAACAGCTCAGCGTGGAGTCGCCGTCGAACGCCGAGGTGGTCACCCTCCAGGTCGGCAGTACACTGCGCCGCACCGACAAGCAGCAGGACGCCGGCCTGTTGCTGGCGCTGGTCGACACCGTGACGGTCAACCGCAGATCTGCGACCGCGGTCTCCAGCGAAAGCAACCCGGGCGGCGCGGTGCAGAAGCCGCGCGCCGTCGAGGACACCCTGCCGCCGACCAACATCGCCCTGCCGCACGACGGGCTGGCCTACCGGTTCCCGTTCGACACCGAGAAGCGCACATACCCCGTTTTCGACCCGATCGCGCAGAAGGCGTTCGACGCCAATTACGACGGCGAGGAAGACGTCAACGGGCTGACCACATACAAGTTCAGCCAGAACGTCGGTTACGACGCCGACGGCAAGCTGGTCGAGCCGGTCAAGTACTCGTCCCTCTACGACGACGACGCCGACAGCACGGTCACCGCGCGGGCGGCACTGTGGGGTCTACCGGGCAACCCGGACGAGCCGATCACCATGACGCGTTACTACGCCGCGCAGCGCACCTTCTGGGTGGACCCGGTGTCGGGCACCATCGTCAAGAAGAAGGAGCACGGCTACCACTACTACGCGCGCGAGCCGCTCAAGCCCGAGGTGACGTTCGTCGACTTCACCGTGACGTCCAATGAGGAGACCGTCGAGTCGCAGGTGACCAATGCGCGGGATGAGCGCGACAGGCTGGCGTTGTGGGGTCGCATCCTGCCGATCACATTCACCGCGATGGGCCTGGTGGCACTGGTGGGCGGAGCGCTGCTGGGGTCGTTCACCCTGCGCGCGGAGTCGGCGCTGATCGATCCTGGGCTGGACGAGGCCGATCACCGGTTCTTCGGGCCACGCGGGCCCGAGGCCGAACGGGTGCCGGGGGCCGAGGCGCAGACCGAGAAGCTGCCCGCTCCTCGACCATCCGATCTGCCTCCGGACAGACCGGTCTGACCGCGCGGGTACAGGCGCGGTCGTTTGTCGCGCCGGCCTACGCGCTGGTGCTCGCGCTGATTGTGACGGCGCCACTGCTGGCGCCGGGATATCTGTTGCTTCGCGACGCGGTGTCGACGCCGCGCTCGTTCCTGTCCGATTCGGCGCTGGGGTTGTCGGAGGCGGCGCCGCGGGCCCTGCCGCAGGACTTCGTCGTCGCGCTGGCCTCTGGGCTGATCGACGGCGGCGTGGTGGTCAAAACGCTTCTGGTGACCGGGCTGTTCCTCGCGGGTTGGGGCGCGGCTCGGCTGACGGCGACGGTAGTGCCCGACGCAGGCATGGCCGGTCAGTTCGTGGCGGCGACGATCACCGTCTGGAATCCGTATGTCGCCGAACGACTTCTGCAGGGGCACTGGAGCCTGCTGGTGGGGTACGGCTGTTTGCCGTGGGTGGCGGCGGCGACGCTGCGGTTGCGGACGTCAGAGGCCGCGGGGCGGTCCGATGTGTGCGCGCTGGTGTTCTGGATCGCGTTGGCGGGGCTGACCCCGACAGGGCTGATGCTCGCTGCGACGGTCGCGGTGGCTTGCGTTTTCGCGTCGGGTTCCGGCCGGCCGCGGTGGTGGTGCACGGCCGTCGGGCTCGGTGCCGCGGTGCTGGTGGCGCTGCCATGGCTGGCGGCAGCGGCGGTTTCCGATTCGTTGTCGTCTACACAGGCCGAAGGTGTGCGCGCATTCGCCGTACGCGCCGAACCCGGCCTCGGCACATTGGGCAGCTTGGCCAGCCTCGGCGGAATCTGGAACGCCGATGCTGTACCAGCCTCGCGCACAACACTTTTCGTGGTCATCCCGGCGGTCGTGCTGCTCGGCGCGGTGGCAATCGGACTGCCAACCGTGGTGCGCCGCCCCGTCGCGGCGCCGCTGCTGATCCTCGCGGCGGTCGCGGTGGTGGTGCCCGCCGCGATGGCCACCGGGCCCGGAGTGGCGGTCGTCGAGGCGACGATCCGGATACTGCCCGGCCTCGGCGTGGTGCGCGACGCGCAGAAGTGGGTCGCGCTGGCCGTGCCGGCGTACTCGCTGGCAGGCGCGGCCGCTGTTGTGACGCTGCGCCACCGGATTCCGGCCGCGGCGACAGCGCTGATTTGCTGTGCGGCATTGCTTGCGACGTTGCCCGATCTGGCCTGGGGAGTCGGCGGCAAGTTGACCCCGGTGGAATATCCGCCCGGATGGGCGCGTGCCGCGGCGATGATCAACGCCGACCCGCGGCCCGTCGCGGTGCTGCCCGTCGACAGCATGCGACGCTTCGCGTGGGCCGGCGACGCCCCGGTGCTCGATCCGCTGCCCCGTTGGGTGCGCGCCGACGTGCTGCAAACAGGCGACCTGACGATCGGGGGCCGCACGGTCCCCGGAGAGGGTGCGCGCGCACGCGACGTGCAGCAGTTGCTGCTGGCCGGCGCCGATCACGACAAGCTGGCGGCCGCTGGCGTCGGCTGGGTCGTCGTCGAAAACACTTGGAACACAGCGTGGTCCGCGCCTGCGCTACCCCTGCCCGTGGCCTATCACGACGAGGACCTCACTCTGTACCGAGTGGGCGGCGACCACCCGCACCTCTCTGGCCGCGGCATCGTGGTCGCCGCGCATTGGGTGTGGCTCGGGCTGCTGATGCTCAGCGCGCTGGTGAGCCTGCTTCCTGCTTGGCCACGGCGCGTCGGCTCGGTAGCGATTCGTTAAGGGGCCATTCAGGAGTGCCACCGCACGGGTACCGCCCATAGTGGCGGCTGATCGGCGGCGGGGTCGT
>DASQCE010000406.1:0-10289 GCA_035634855.1 Mycobacterium sp. | reverse complement strand
CCGGTGGCGCAGCCGCCTGTCCCGGCGTCGACATATCATTTGTCGCCCGACGAGACGGAACCGCTGGACAGTTACGGCCGCAGCTCCAATCCAACGTGGCGCCAACTGGAATCGGCGCTGGCCGAACTGGAAGGCGCAGCGACGGCGCTGACCTTCGGTTCCGGCATGGCGGCGATCACGTCGGCGCTCCGTGTGTTCGCCAAGCCAGGCACCAAGCTGGTGGTGCCCGCCGATGGCTACTACCAGGTGCGCCGTTATGCGATGGAGTACCTTTCACCGCAAGGGGTTACGGTTGTCGAGGCCGCCAGCGCCGATATGTGTGAGGCGTCGGCAGATGCCGACGTGGTGCTTGCGGAAACCCCTTCCAATCCGGGGCTCGACGTCGTCGACCTGCACCATCTGGCGATGAACTGCCGTGGCCGCGGTGCCACTCTGATCGTCGATAACACCACCGCGACACCCCTTGGTCAGCAGCCGCTGTCGCTTGGTGCCGACCTGGTGGTGGCCAGCGCGACCAAGGCGCTGTCGGGGCACAGCGATCTCCTCGCAGGCTACGTCGCGGGCAGCCAACCCGACCTGATGCAGGCGCTCGAAAGAGACCGGCTGTTGGCCGGGCCGATTCTCGGCGCGTTTGAAGCGTGGCTGGTGCTGCGCAGCCTCGGCAGCGCAGGCCTGCGGTTCGAACGGCAGTGCCAGAACGCACAGGCGCTCGCTGTGATGCTGCGCGCGCATCCCGCTGTGAAGTCGGTGCGCTATCCCGGTCTGCCTGACGACCCGTCGCATCAGGTCGCCACGCTGCAGATGAAACGCTACGGCGGCCTCGTCGCGGTGGAACTGGAGGACGGCGCCGCCGTGCACGCGCTCGTGGAGCGCTGCGCGCTGGTGATCGCGTCGACAAGCTTCGGCGGCATCCACACCTCGGTGGATCGGCGCGCCCGCTGGGGAGATCCGGTCAGCGACGGCTTCGCCCGCATCTCAGTTGGCATCGAGGACACCGACGACCTGATCGCCGATTTCGAGCAGGCATTGGACTGAGGAACCAGTCCCTGCCTGATGCTCTGCGCGCAAGCGCTCATCGCCGCTGCTGCGTCGTGCAGCGTTCGGCTTGCGCGGTAGCCTCTCTAGGTTGTGACTGCCCACCAGCCCGGAGCCGCTCGACCGGCGACATCGAGTTCGAGCCCCGCCGGGCGCGTCCGCGTCGCTGTTGTCTACGGCGGGCGCAGCTCCGAGCACGCGATTTCGTGTGTTTCCGCTGGCAGCATCCTGCGCAACCTCGATCCGGAGCGGTTCGAAGTGGTCGCGGTCGGCATCACACCTGGCGGATCGTGGGTGCTGACCGATGGCCGCCCGGAGACTCTGGCGATCACCGACGGTCGGCTGCCGGAGGTCAGCGGGGAATCGGGCACCGAATTGGCGTTGCCCGCCGACCCGCTTCGCGGTGGTCAACTGCTGTCCCTGGGTCAGGGCGGCGAGATGCTCGCCGCGGTGGACGTGGTGTTCCCCGTCCTGCACGGCCCGTACGGGGAGGACGGAACCATCCAGGGTCTGCTCGAACTCGCCGGGGTGCCGTATGTCGGCGCAGGTGTGCTGGCGAGCGCCGCGGGCATGGACAAGGAGTTCACCAAGAAGCTTCTCGTGGCCGAGGGCTTGCCGATCGGCGACCACGTCGTGCTGCGGCCGAACAAGGACACGGTTGCACTCGAGGATCGCGAGCGGCTTGGGCTGCCGGTGTTCGTCAAACCCGCGCGCGGCGGCTCGTCCATCGGTGTCAGCAGGGTAACGGCATGGGACCAACTGCCCGTCGCAATTGACCTGGCCCGCAAGCACGACCCGAAGGTGATCGTCGAGGCGGCGATACCCGGGCGCGAACTAGAGTGTGGCGTTCTGGAGTTCCCCGATGGCCGGGTCGAGGCCAGCACGGTCGGAGAGATCCGGGTGGCGGGGGTGCGGGGCCGCGAGGACGCGTTCTACGACTTCGAGACCAAATATCTTGACGACGCCGCCGAGCTCGATGTGCCGGCCAAGATCGATGACGACGTCGCAGATGCGGTGCAGCAGTTGGCGATTCGTGCGTTCAATGCGGTCGACTGCCAGGGCCTGGCACGCGTCGACTTCTTCCTCACCGACGAGGGCCCCGTCGTCAACGAAATCAACACCATACCCGGCTTCACGACGATCTCGATGTATCCACGGATGTGGGCGGCCAGCGGCGTGGACTATCCGACGTTGTTGGCCACCATGGTCGACACGGCGCTCAAGCGCGGCACCGGCCTGCGTTAGACATCCTGCTGTACAAGGCAACATCCTCCTAGGCCACTGACGCCCAAACGGACAAACGGGCGCAAAAGTGCGAGATGGATGCGCCATTTCGTCGATCTCGCCGGCTAGCGCGGTGGAGCGGGATCAATCGGCTTGGCGGGCAACGACTTCGCGATGATGTCAGAGATCACCTGGATCGGCGTCGGCCCGGATCCCTGCGGCAAGGTCAATGCGACATAGACCGGCCGGTCGACCGCAAACCACGTGCTGCGGCCCTGATCGGCAAGTTCGAACCACTGCACAGCGTCGACTACTTGAATCGGGGAGCCGACGACGAACTCGCCGGGCCGGTCCAGGCCGCACCGCAGAATGACCGGCTCGCCGTCCGCCGTCCAGGCGACGGCGCCGGGCGGTGCGGGCCGGGCCGCGGTTGCGCGGCGGTAGTCACCCAGTTGCTCCGGGAGTGCGTCGACGAGCGAGCGACATTCGGCGCTGTCGGCCTTCGGTGCGGGCACGGCCGCGATCGCAACGGTTTGTTGCCCAGGCCGGGACTGCCGCAGCGCGGCGACGACGAGGATCGCGATGATCGCCCCGGCTGCCACGACGATCGCGGCGATCAACAACGCGCGCGGGGGTCCATCGCCGGTCTCGGCATCCACGGCCAAAACTTTAAGGGCGCACTCCGTTGGCGATCGGGCAGGTCAGGGTGCGGGTGATGCCGGTGACTTGCTGCACGCTGGGAACGACGTTGGCCTGCAGGTCGGTGACGTTGTCGGCGCCGATGCGCACGACCACGTCGTACGGGCCGGTGACGTACTCCGACGACAAGACGCCAGGGAGGGCGGCGAGTTGCTTGGCGACGACCTCGGCACGGCCCACCTCGGTCTGGATCAGCATGAAAGCCTCGACCACCCGTTCCCCTTCGTCTCGCTGCATAGAATCCTGGCCGCAGGCACCAAACGTACCGCAGGTCCGGCCTGTGTTCAGGCCACGAAGGAGGCGGCATGGCAGCCGACGAGCCGGCTGAGAGTTTGGCCGGGGTGGGGGAGTTCGCCGTGATCGACCGCCTGGTGACCGGCCGCGATCAGCCGGCGACGGTCGTGCTGGGGCCCGGTGACGACGCCGCAGTGGTCGCGGCCGGTGACGGCAGGACCGTGGTGTCCACCGACATGCTGGTGGCCGGGCGGCACTTCCGGCTGGACTGGTCCACACCGCACGACGTGGGCCGCAAGGCCATCGCGCAGAACGCCGCCGACATCGAGGCGATGGGTGCGCAGGCCACGGCGTTTGTCGTCGCATTCGGCGCGCCCGCGGACACGGCTACCTCGCAGGTGCTCGAGTTGGCCGACGGCATGTGGCATGAGGCCCGGCTACTCGGGGCCGGAATCGTCGGCGGTGATCTGGTCAGCGCCCCGCAATGGGTGATCTCGGTGACCGTGCTCGGCGACCTCGACGGTCGCGAGCCGGTCCGCCGCAGCGGCGCTAGGCCGGGCGACACGGTGGCGGTCGCAGGCGAGCTCGGTCGTTCTGCTGCAGGATACGCGTTGTGGCACAGCGATATTCGGCAGTTTGATGCGCTTCGTCGTCGGCATCTGGTGCCGGAACCGCCGTACGGGCAGGGCCGAGTCGCCGCGGATGCCGGCGCTACTGCGATGACCGATGTGTCCGACGGGTTGATCGCCGACCTCGGCCATGTGGCTGCGGCATCGAATGTCGGCATCGACTTGTCGACGGCCGCGCTGTCCGCCGACCGTGATGCCGTGGCCGGCGCAGCCGCCGTAGTCGGGGGCGAGGTGTGGGAGTGGGTGCTCGGTGGCGGCGAGGACCACGCGCTGGTCGCCGCGTTCCCCGCATCGCCGCCCGGAGGTTGGCGGGCGATCGGCCGGGTGCTCGACGGGCCGCCACGGGTCCTGGTGGATGGCGACACGTGGCGCGGGAATGCGGGATGGCAGTCGTTCTGACGTGTCTCGCCCGCTAGGTTGACTTGTCGTGACCGCACGCCCGCTGCATGAACTCGTCGAAGACGGCTGGGCCCGCGCCCTGGAACCGGTCGGCCCACAGGTCGCTCAGATGGGGGAGTTTCTGCGGGCCGAGATCGCGGCGGGGCACCGCTACCTGCCTGCTGGCCCGAATGTATTGCGCGCCTTCACGTTCCCGTTCGATCAAGTACGGGTGCTCATTGTCGGGCAGGATCCCTATCCGACGCCGGGTCACGCAGTGGGCTTGAGCTTCTCGGTGGCGCCCGATGTACGACCGCTGCCCCGCAGCCTGGACAACATCTTCGCGGAATACGGCAAGGATCTGGGCCATCCTCCGCCGGCCACCGGCGACTTGACACCGTGGGCCGAACGCGGCGTGATGCTGCTGAACAGGGTGCTCACCGTGCGGCCGGGTAATCCGGCCTCGCACAGGGGCAAGGGCTGGGAACCTGTGACCGAATGTGCCATTCGGGCGCTGGTAGCGCGTCAGCAGCCCCTGGTGGCGGTGTTATGGGGCCGTGACGCCTCCACGTTGAAACCGATGCTCGATGGCAGCGACTGCGTGGCGATCGAATCGCCGCATCCCTCGCCACTGTCGGCGACACGCGGCTTTTTCGGCTCCCGGCCGTTCAGCCGCGCCAATGAACTGCTCGAGAAGATGGGCGCCGACCCGGTCGACTGGCGCCTGCCTTAACGGCTCGAGCCGCTTGCCGAGATCGACGTCTTGGCGGCCACTACTCGCACTTCTCCGCCCAAATGTCCGTTTGGGTGAAATTAACCGCGCGAGACCTTACCGGCCTTGATGCAGGAGGTGCACACGTTGATGCGCTTCTTGTTGCCGCCGGGGTGGGTCACGGTGCGCACGGTCTGGATGTTGGGATCCCACCGACGGCTGGTCCGGCGATGGGAGTGCGACACCGACTTGCCGAAGCCGGGGCCCTTCCCGCAGATCTCGCAGACGGCAGCCATATGCAGAACTCCTCGAATCAGTACTTGGGGGTCTGGGTGCCTGGCCGCGACCGGCCGCGGTTCGACCCGACAACCGGACCAGAATACCGGCCACTGAAGGTATCGCCAAAATCGCATCCACGGGCGCGAACGTTGTGGGGTGCTGTCAGCCAGTGTGGCTAGGCTGGCGCCCACGGCGGCACGACGGGTGGGGAGGTTTTCGATGTCGGCTCGGCGGCTCGACGCCTCCGCCCTGCGGGACTGGGCACACACCGCCGTCGGCGACCTCATTTCGCACACCGACGAGATCAATCGGCTCAATGTCTTCCCGGTTGCCGACGCCGACACCGGGACAAACATGCTGTTCACCATGCGTTCGGCGTGGGCGCAGGCCGACATGCGGTCCGACAGCGACGCCGTGACGCAGGTCGCCGCCGCGCTGGCCACCGGCGCCTTGCACGGCGCTCGAGGCAACTCCGGCGTCATCTTGTCGCAGATCCTGCGCGGCCTGGCCGACGTGGTGTTGTCCGTGGCCGCAGACCGCGGCGGAGTGCTCTCCGACATCGACGGCCCGGTTTTCGCGGCGGCGCTGCGGCACGCGGTCGGGCTGGTCGTCGCATCGATGGGCGAGCCCGTACCCGGCACCATCGTGTCGGTGCTGCAGGAGGCCGCTGGCGCCGCCGAGCATGCCAGCGCCGACGGCGCAGGCATGGCCGACGTCGTCGCCGCGGCTGCCGACGCCGCTGCCGTCGCACTCGACAAGACGACCGGCCAACTCGATGTACTGGCCGAGGCCGGCGTGGTGGATGCCGGCGGCCGTGGCCTGCTGGTACTGCTGGACGCGATGAGCACGACGCTGACAGGCCGTGCGCCGCACCGGCACGAGTACCTGCCGTCGCCGCCACAGGCCGAGGCCACCGCGACCACCATCGCCGCGCCGCAGTTCGAGGTGATGTACCTGCTGAGCGGTTGCGACGCCCACGGGGTCGAGACGCTCCGCGAGCGACTGGACCAGCTGGGCGAATCGGTGGCCATCGCGGCGTCGGCAGATGGCGCAGGCCACTACTCGGTGCACGTCCACGCCGATGATGCGGGCGCAGCCGTGGAGGCGGCCTTGTCGGTCGGCAGGCCGAGCCGGATCCAGATCACCTCGCTGTCGGGCGGCGCCGCTGCGCGGCCTGCGGGCGGGTGGACCCGCGAACGGGCGGTCTTGGCGGTGGTCGACGGTGACGGCGCCGCGGAGTTGTTCGCAGGCGAGGGCGCACACGTGTTGCGGCCCGAAGCCGACGCACCGGTGAGCGCCAAACAACTGCTGCACGCGCTCGTCAACACGGGAGCGGCACAGATAATGGTGCTGCCCAATGGCTACGTCGCCGCCGAGGAACTCGTCGCGGGTTGCACCGCGGCGATCGGCTGGGGCATCGACGTCGTGCCGGTGCCCGCCGGATCCATGGTTCAGGGCCTGGCCGCGCTGGCGGTACACGACGCCGATCGGCAGGCCGTCGATGACGGCTACACCATGGCCCGCGCTGCCGCGGGCGCCAGGCATGGCTCGGTGCGCGTGGCCACCGAGGAGGCGCTGACCTGGGCGGGCACCTGTAAACCCGGCGACGGGTTGGCGATCGCGGGCGACGAGGTGCTGATCGTCGGCAACAACGTCACGGCGGCCGCCGCTGGCCTGATCGACCTTCTCCTAGCCGCGGGGGGTGAGCTCGTGACAGTGCTGACGGGTGCCGGGGTCGACGGCAGTGTCGGTGCGGCGCTGCGGGAGCATGTGCATTCCCAGCACCTCGGCGCCGAGCTGGTGACCTATCACACCGACCACCGCGGGGACGCGTTGCTGATCGGGGTGGAATAGCCGTGGCTGTGCTGACCGACCGGCTCGATTACGTCCTCGGCAAGAAGGCCGCGGGTCCGTTGGAGGAGTACTTCGGCATCCGCACCGTCAACGACCTGCTGCGCCACTACCCGCGCAAGTACAGCGACGGAATGACGGTGCGCGGCGAGGGTGAGGACCTCGAGGAAGGCGAACACGTCACGTTCGTCGACGTCATTGCGAAGGCAGAGGTCAAGTGGACGAACAGGCCGCCGAAGCGTGAGTACCTCGTTGTAACGCTCGCCAACCGACGGCCGAAAGTGACGGCAACCTTCTTCAACGCCAAGTTCCTCAAGAAGGGATTGGTCGAAGGCACTCGCCTCATGCTGTCCGGGGAGGTCGGATACTTCAAGGGCACAATGCAATTGACGCATCCGGCGTTTCTCGTGCTCGAGTCGCCGAGCGGCAGATCGTTCGGCACCAAATCGCTGAAAACAATCGCTGCGACATCGGGGGCAACCGGTGACGAGCTGTTGTCGGTATTCGAGCGGGACTTCTTCCCGATCTATCCCGCCAACAAGAAGGTGCAGAGCTGGGACATCTACGCGTGTGTTCGTCAGGTGCTCGACGTGCTCGACCCGGTCGATGAGCCGCTGCCGAAATCTGTTCTGCAGCAGCGGAGTCTGATAACCGAAGACGAGGCACTACGCGCGATTCACCTCGCGGAGAACACCGCCGAACGCGAGCGCGCACAGGCGCGACTCACGTTTGACGAGGCGGTCGGGCTGCAGTGGGCATTGGTGGGGCGACGTTATGGCGAACTGAGTGAATCCGGTCCCGTCGCCTCATCCGAAAACGACGGACTCCTGACCGCGATGCACAAGCAGCTGCCATTCGAATTGACGGACGGTCAAAGGGAAGTGCTCGGCGTGGTGTCGGCCGAACTGGCGGCAAGCCGACCGATGAACCGCATGCTGCAGGGTGAGGTCGGCTCGGGCAAGACCATCGTCTCCGTGCTGGCCATGTTGCAGATGGTCGACGCCGGGTATCAATGCGCACTGCTGGCGCCGACCGAAGTCCTTGCTGCCCAACATGCTCGGTCCATCCGAGACGTCCTCGGGCCATTGGCGATGGCGGGCCAACTGGGCGGCGCCGATCGTGCGACGCGCGTCGCACTGCTGACCGGGTCCATGTCGCCTCAACAGAAGCGTGAGGTGCGCGACGAGGTCGTGAGCGGCGATGCCGGCATCGTCGTCGGCACACACGCGCTGTTGCAGGAGGCAGTGGAGTTCCAACGGCTCGGCATGGTCGTCGTCGACGAACAACACCGGTTCGGTGTCGAGCAGCGAGACCGGCTGCGCGCCAAGGCACCCGACGGACTGACGCCGCACCTGCTGGTGATGACGGCGACGCCGATTCCCCGCACCGTCGCGCTCACCGTCTACGGCGACCTCGAAACGTCGACGCTGCGCGAACTCCCGCGCGGCCGCCAGCCCATCACCACCAACACGATCTTCGTCAAGGAGAAGCCGGCATGGCTGCAGCGGGCCTGGCAGCGCATCATCGAAGAAGTCGGCGCCGGTCGCCAGGCGTATGTCGTGGCGTCACGCATCGACGAGAGTGACACGCCCGCCAAAGACGAGCATGGTCCGCCGGCCACGACGGTGGTGATGCTCTTCGAACAACTGCGCCGCGGGCAGCTCTCCGGACTGCGCCTCGGCCTGATGCACGGCCGGTTGCCCAGCGACGAGAAGGACGCGGTGATGGCGGCATTCCGAGCGGGCGAGATCGATGTCCTGGTGTGCACCACCGTCATCGAGGTCGGCGTGGACGTGCCGAACGCGACGGTGATGGTGGTGGTGGATGCCGATCGATTCGGCATCAGCCAGCTGCACCAGCTTCGGGGACGCATCGGCCGCGGCCAGCATCCCAGCCTGTGCCTACTGGCCACCCAGCTACCCGAGGGATCCAAGGCGGGGCAACGCCTGCAGGCCGTCGCAGGCACACTGGACGGATTCAAACTCGCCGACCTCGATCTGCAGGAACGCAAAGAAGGAGATGTGTTGGGGCTCAGCCAATCCGGCCGGCCCATCACATTGCGATTCCTTTCGCTCGCCGAACACCTCGACATCATTGTCGCCGCACGCGAGTTCTGCGAAAAGCTATATGAGAAGGACCCGGCACATCCCGGAATGGCCGTCCTGGCAGCGCAGTTCACCGATACGGACCGAGTCGAATATCTGGACAAGGCGTGAGCCGCAACCGGATGCTGTGGCTGGCCCTCACAGTGTTGTTGGCCGTAGTGGTCGCCTTCCAGGTGACGGCGACATCGGGGGAGCGGGCCGAGTTCGTTGCACAGGCCGACATCCCCACCGTGGCACCGGGTGTCGACGTGCTCGCGGGGATCGCAGAGGTGCCGGTCCGGATCCGAAGCTACGACTACCGCAGGGATGCATTCGGCGACAGCTGGACCGACGACAATCCCGCGCCCGGCGGCCACAACGGCTGCGACACCCGCAACGACATCCTCGACCGAGACCTCGCCGACAAGACGTATGTGTCAATCAAGAGGTGCCCCGATGCCGTTGCGACTGGCACGCTGCACGACCCATACACAAACTCCACGGTGGCATTCGTACGTGGCGCCCAGGTCGGTGCGGCGGTGCAGATCGACCACATCGTGCCGCTGGCGTTGGCGTGGGATCTTGGCGCCCGCAACTGGACCGACGACATGCGGCTCCGGTTCGCCAACGATCCGGCGAACCTTCTGGCTGTCGAAGGCCAGGCGAATCAGGACAAGAGCGATCGGGAGCCGGCGACGTGGATGCCGCCGAACACGGCGTTTCGGTGCCAATACGCGATGCAGTTCATCGCCGTGCTGCGCGGCTACGGTCTGCCGGTCGATGCACCGTCAGTGCCGGTGCTGCGCGACGCGGCCGCGACGTGCCCGACCGGTTGATCCGCCTACGGCACCTTCGGCTTTATCTCCTCGATCACCCACTGTGCGTAATCGAGGTAGGCGTTGACGTCCTTCACAGGGGGATGGGTACTCCGGTCATCGTCACGCCAAGCTCAGAGAACCAGCCGAGCTGGTCGATGATCTGCTCGGCGCTCATCCCGGATTGTTGGGTTGGGTCGTCAACGACTTCGTGTCCTTCGCCGATCTGTGACGTGCCGAGGCCGTACAGCACCTCGAACGGTCTTCCGTCGTAGGTGGGTTGGGACTTGATGAAGTCGATCTTCGCGGGAATGTCAGCCGGGCTCGTCAGCCACAGGAACCAGCCGGA
>DASQCE010000405.1:0-3060 GCA_035634855.1 Mycobacterium sp. | reverse complement strand
CGGCTCCAGATCACTCCCGGCAGCCCCGGACTGCACATCATCGCGGGTGAGGGTGACGAGTGGACGGTCGGCGACGGCTCGTACCGGATCGAGGGTTACTACGACGAACTGCTGCCTTTCCTGGCGCGTGAGCAGGTGGAGGAAGGCCTTCAGTACGAAGGGAAGTTGCCCAAGCTGCCCAAGTGGTGACCCTCAGAAGGTGGAAACTGCACGGGTGAACGTACCGGTTCGAGCAAACGGCGGACAGTTCTCACCGGTCGCGCACGCCGAACCAGTTGTGATCCGACGCCAAGGGCCCGGCCGCAGGTGGTCCAGCGGTCCTTACCGCCGAGTGAGATAGCTTTCTGGGGTGACTCTGCAGGTGCCAACCGTGGCGTTGAACAACGGAATCACCATGCCCCAGATCGGGTTTGGGGTCTTTCGGATCCCCGACGATGACACCGAACGAACGGTGCTACAGGCCATCGAGTGCGGATACCGAAGCATCGACACAGCCTCCCTGTACGGCAACGAGCGAGGTGTCGGCAGGGCTGTGGCCGGCTGCGGGCTGCCTCGCGAGGACCTGTTCGTCACCACCAAACTGTGGAACGACGACCAAGGCCGGCGCCGGGCCAAAGACGCGTTCCACGCGAGCCTGAAGCGGTTAGGGCTTGACTACGTGGATCTCTACCTCATTCACTGGCCCAAGCCGTCCAGGAACCTCTACGTCGAGACCTGGGAGCTCCTCGAGGAGCTGTACGGGGCCGGTCTCACGAGGGCGATCGGTGTCTCGAACTTTCAACCGAACCACCTCGACGCCCTGATAGCGCAGGGCGAGGTCGTCCCGGCAATCAACCAGATCGAACTGCATCCACTACTACAGCAGAGATCAGTGCGACGTTACGACGCCAACCACGGGATCGTTACCGTTGCCTGGAGTCCGTTGGGTCAAGCCAACTCGATCGAGGATCCGGTGATCGGCGCGATCGCCAAGCGCCATGATCGGACACCAGCACAGATCATCCTGCGATGGCACCTGCAGCTGGGCACCGTGGTCATCCCCAAGTCCGTGCGACCTTCTCGAATGCGCCAGAATCTGGACATTCTCACCTTCTCTCTGGACGCGGAGGATCTTGCCGCCATCGATCGGCTGGATACGGGAGTGAGATTCGGGCCCGACCCGGACGAACAAGACACGGGACGCAAAACGGGCTTCAGCAGCTCCGACGGCCGCTGGACGGCCGGCGCCGACTGAACAGCGGGTTTCAGGTTCAGCCGGGGACCCGCGAAGTCGGTGGGCCGGAACGGCGACGGGCTGGTACAGCGATATCAGCGACCTCTGATCTAGGCTGCGTGCGGGAAACCGATGCCGGCGGCGACTGAGGTGTGTCTGACTTAATGACGCACTTCGGCGTTTCATTAGCCAACATCGTCGGGCTCCGGGGCGGGTTGGTGTTGCTGGTCGTTCCGGTGCTCGCGGTGCCAGGTTAGCCGCCGCTGGCGGGCGGTTTCCAGGCCGGCTTGGCGGTCCTTGCGGATCTGATCTCCTCGCCCTTCGTGTTCATCGTTGGGACACACGTATTTCAGGCCCTGGTGGAGCCGGACCCCGTTGTAGTGCGCGCGCACGATCTCCAGTTCGGCACGCAGCGTAGCCGGGTCGCGGATCACCAGCAGGTGCGGGTACTCGGCCTTGAGGTGCCCGTTGAGGCTCTCGATCCACGCCTGATCGGTCGGTGTGCCGGGTCGGCCGAAGTGCTGCGCGATCGCGCACAACGCCATGAACTCGCGGGTCGACCCGGACGTCATCTGCGGTCCGTTGTCGGAGATCGCGAGCAGGATCGGCCGCCGCTCGTCGTCGGCGCTCAGGTCGACGCGGCCGTCGCCGTGCCGGGCGTCGACCAGTTCCAGCAGCCCCTCGGCGTCCAGGGCGCGGGTGAAGCCGACCTCGACCTGCGTCGAGGTCTCCTCGGCCGACACGACCGTGCTCAGCCATTTGCGGGAGACCATGTCCTCGATGATCAGCACCGCCATCCCCGCCCTGGTGAAGTGCGTCGTATCGAAAATCCACAGGCTGTTCGGCTTGTACTCGGCCCAGGCCGGGAACGGCCGGCGGACGCTGCGCCCGGGCTTCGGCAACGGCCGGAAGCGCTTGTCCGCCAGGAACAACACCCGCCGCACCGTCGACGGCGACACCCACACCCGGCCAAGGTAGGAGCCGCGGTGGGCCAGCTTGCGATGGCTGCGGTCGGTCTCCCCCCACTCGTCGAACAGGGCCAGGATCTGCTCCACCTCGTCGTCGAGCAGGCCGTGCATCGGCGACCCGCCCGGCGGGGCGTCGGCCAACCGGCCGGCCTCTCTTCGGTCGAGCCAGCGGTACGCGCGCCGCTCGGGCAGCTCCAACACGGTGCACGCGTCGCGCAACGACCAGTCCGCGGCCAACGCCTGGTCCAGCAGCTGCAGTAGCTCGTCCTTGATGGCCGCGTCGACGCGGCGCGGGACCCGGCCATCTAAGCCCAGCCGCCTTTTCCCTCGACCAGGGTGAGCTTGACCGCCATCTGCTTGACCGCCTCGGACAGCCGGGCGATCTCGGCCTTGGCGGCCTCCAATTCGTAGTCCCGCTGCGCCGCCTGCACCCCGGGCTTGGACGCCGCGAGCGCCGCCAAAGCACCCTCCTTGGCCACGGTGCGTATCCGCATGATCGTCGATCGGTCGACCTGCTGCTGCTCGGCGGCCTCGGCGATCGTCACCTCCTGCCGGACGATCTGCAACCAGATCTCGTACTTCTCCGTGGGCGTCAGGAACCGCTTGGCGCGCCGGCCGGCACGGTCCTTGCCACGGTCTTGTTCGGTCATCATCGGATCCTCCGAGACAGGTCGAAGGAGCCGTCGGATGTTGGCTGATCAACACGCCGATGTGTGACACGAAGTCAGACGCAAACCAGGGGTGGCGTCGTTGGTGGTAGCCGGCGCCGAGTTCGCGGTAGGGCTGGTTGTTGACCAGCATGTGCCAGATCGAGCGCAGGATGCTGTGCTCGAGCGCGACGATGGTTTTCAGTCCACCGATGCGGGGCTTGAGCCGGTG
>DASQCE010000404.1:0-12918 GCA_035634855.1 Mycobacterium sp. | reverse complement strand
GTCGGGAGCGCAGCACACCGGTGAATGGGAAGGTGGCGAATGGACGGGCAGCCACCGTGCGGTGGCGACCGGCAGGCGCGGCGTCAGCATCGGCGTGATCGCCGCGCTGGTCGCCGTCGTGGTCGTGGTCGGTGGGTTCATCCTGTGGCGATTCTTCGGCGACGCGCTGTCCCATCGAACCGACGCGGCCGCCGCCCGCTGTGTGGACGGCGAACTCGCCGTCGCCGTGGTCGCCGATCCCTCGGTCGCCGATCAGGTCCGGAAGCTGGCCGACACCTACAACAGGAGCGCGGCGCCCGTCGCTGACCGCTGCGTGAAAGTGGGGGTCAAGCCCGCCGATTCCGATCAGGTCGTCAACGGCTTCATCGGCAAATGGCCTGCCGAACTCGGTGAGCGCCCAGCGCTGTGGATACCGGCCAGCTCGGTGTCCGAGGCCCGGCTCGAGGGGGCGGCTGGAGCGCAGACCGTCACTGACAGCCGATCGCTGGTCACCTCGCCTGTTTTGCTTGCCGTCCGGCCGCAGCTCAAAGATGCGTTGGCGCAACAGAATTGGGGAACGCTGCCGGGCCTTCAGACCGATTCGACGGCATTAGACGAACTGAACCTGACCGGCTGGGGACCGCTGCGGCTGTCGTTGCCACTCAGCGGCGACAGCGACGCGTCCTACCTGGCGGCCGAGGCGGTGGCGGCGGCGTCGGCACCCGCGGGCGCGCCTGCCGGCGCCGGAGCGGGCGCGGTCAACACGCTGGTGGGTAATCAGCCCAAGCTCGCCGACACCAAGGCGTCCACCGCGATGGACGCAATGTTGAGCGCCACCGATCCGGCCACCGCTCCGGTGCATGCCGTGGTCACCACCGAACAGCAGCTGTTTCAGCGCGCCGCATCGATGCCGGACGCCAAGACCAAGGTCGCATCGTGGCTGCCGCCCGGCCCGACGGCCATTGCGGACTACCCGACGGTGCTGCTCAGCGGCAACTGGCTGTCCCAGGAACAGGTCAGCGCGGCCAGCGAATTCGCCCGTTTCATGCGCAAACCCGAGCAGCTCGCTGAGCTGGCCAAGGCAGGCTTCCGCACCGAGGGCGGTACGCCGCCGAAGAGCGATGTGACGAATTTTGCGCCTGTGGGTGCGCCGCTGCCGGTGGGCGACGCGGCGACGCGGGCGACGCTGGCCAACACGCTGACCGCGCCGGTCGATAGTCCCGCCGTGACGATCATGCTCGACCAGTCGATGCCCACCGATGAGGGCGGCAAGTCGCGGCTGGCCAACGTGGTAGCGGCGCTCAATGCGCGACTGCAGGCGCTACCGCCGAGTTCCGCGATCGGGCTGTGGACGTTCGACGGCACCGATGGCAGGTCCGAAGTGAGCACCGGCCCGTTGTCCGATCCTCTCAACGGGCAGCCGCGTTCGGCGGCGTTGACCAGCGCCCTGAACTCACAGAACGCCTCTGGTGGCGGTGCCGTGTCGTTTACCACGCTGCGTTTGATCTACACCGACGTGATGGCGAATTACCGTCAGGGTCAGAACAATTCGATCCTGGTAATCACCGGCGGCCCGCACACGGACCAGTCGCTCGATGGCCCGGGTCTGCAGCAGTACATTCGCGGGGCCTTCGATCAGGCGCGCCCGGTCGCCGTCAATGTCATCGACTTCGGCACCGACTCCGACCGCGCCACCTGGGAGGCCGTCGCACAGGCCAGCGGAGGCACCTACCAGAACCTGGGCAGCTCGGCAGGCCCGGAGCTCACCACCGCGATCTCGACGTTCCTAGGTTAGTGTGACGCCGTTGCCAGCAGGCTCAGCGCAGCGCGGGCGAAGACCTCGGGCACCTCGATCTGCGGATAGTGACCGACCCCTGGCAACTCGACAACGTCTGCGGCGGGCCGCAATTCGCGTAGTCCATCGAGCACGTTCGTAGTCGCCACCGGGTCGTCGAGCGCCCACAGGAAGCTCAGCGGTTTCGGCCAGTCCCGCACCGCGCCGTGCCAGCGCTCGGCGTAGCGCTCGCGCTCGTCGAGGTAGAAGATCAGCAGGTGCGCGATTCGGTGCCCGTCGTTGTTGGCGATCAGCGCCCACTGTGCGTCGGCTTCCTCCGGCGATAGCGGGTGGTTCGGGCCGAAAAGGCGCGCGAACTCCCGGCTGAACCTCCCCTTGCTGGACAGCCGTGCGGCGAGCGGACCGAGTGGGCCGCGCAGCAATTTCTGAACCGGCCGCAGGCTGGCGCGGCGCAGGATCACGCTGCCGTTGCTCAGCACCACCCGCTGAAGTTCGAATGGCAAGCGGCCCTGAAGGTCTCGGGCCAACAGCTCGGTGGTGACCGACGTGCCCATGTCGTGCGCGACGACCACGATTGGCCCGGTTGTCTGCGAGGCGACCACCGTCTGCACGATGTCGGCCTGTCCGAGCAGGCTGTAGCGGTGCGGCCGGGGTTTGTCCGAAAGGCCGAAGCCGAGAAAGTCCAATGTCAGCCACGCTCGCCCGGCGAGGTGTGGGACCACCTGCCGGTAGTCGAACGAGCTGGACGGATAGCCGTGCAGCAGCAGGATCGTCGGGCCATCGCCGGGCGCCGAGCGGACGAACACGCTGCCCGCGGGCGTCGTCAACGATCTGCCGCCGTCGCGCCACTCTGCCACTCTTGGGGGTAACACCCGACGGACCGTATCAACACCGTCAGCGAAGGAACACGAAATGCGGATTGATTTCATCCCGGATCCGGCGCTGTACCCATTCACGTCTCGGTGGTTCGACAGCTCACGGGGGCGTGTGCATTACGTCGACGGGGGCTCGGGTCCCGTGATCATGTTCTTTCACGGCAATCCGACGTGGCTTCCTCTACCGGGACATCGTCACCGGCCTCCGCGATCAATTCCGCTGCATCGCAGCCGATTACCTCGGTTTCGGGCTGTCCGAACGCCCGTCTGGGTTCAGCTACCGGATCGAGGAGCACGCCAAGGTGATGGGCGAACTGGTCGATCATCTCGACCTCGACGGCTACCTGACCATGGCCAGGACTGGGGCGGACCGATCAGCATGGCCGTCGACGTCGCCCGTGCAGGCCGGGTGCGTGGTGTCGTGCTCGGCAACAGCTGGTTCTGGCCTGCGGCGGATCTGTCGACGAAGGCGTTGCGCTGATTCCAGCCGGGACGGCGACCCGGTTCAGCGACGCCGTCATGGAGCATTACCGCACGGTGCAACCCAAGCCGGAGGCCCGCGCCGGCATGGCACGCATGCCAAAGGAGATCCTGGCGGCCGGGCCGCCGCTCGGCAGGCTGGCCCGTAAAGTTCCGGACAAGCTGGCAGTCAAGCCTGCGCTGCTGGGGTGGGGCATGAAGGATTTCGCGTTGCGGCCGGGGCCCAACCTGCCGAGAATGCGGGCCGCGTTCGGTGATCACGAGCTCGTCGAGCTACCAGACGCCAAGCACTACATCCAGGAGGATGCGCCCCAGCGGATCACCGAGGCGGTCCGTAACCGTTTCGGCTGAGGTGGGCCGCCGACGATTCGAGTAGTGCATTACCCGTGACCCGCAGGCCCCTGGTTTTCGACACTATGCCCAGCGTCCCGCCCGGGACGGCGCGACACACGACATGCACGAGGGGTACACAATGAGCTCGAAATACCAGGTCCAGGCCGGCGACACGCTGTGGGAGCTGGCCGAACGGTTCTACGGAGACGGCCGCCTGTTCCGGGTCATCTCGGTGATCAACCACCTGACCAATCCGGACAACATCGTCGTCGGGCAGGGGCTGGAGATTCCCTACGTCACCTTCCGCTACCAGGTGCAGGTCGGTGATACGAAGAAGAAGCTGGCGCTGAAGTTCTACAACGACATCGCGATGAGCGAGGTCTACGAGATACCGAACGGCGCCGCGCAACGGGACCTCATCGTTGGCGAATGGTTGTTGATCCCCGACCTCGCGAATGTCGGGCATCACACCGCGGTCGCCGGCGAAACGCTGAAGGTGTTGGCGCAGCGCTGGTACGGCGAAGAGGGGTTGTGGACGATCATCTCGATCGCCAACCACCTGCCCGACGGCGATCCAACGCCGGGCACGGTGTTGATCCAGCCGCGGCTCAACCGATTGCACACCGTGGTCGCGGGGGACACGCTGTGGAAGCTGACAGAAGACAACTATGGCGACGGCGGCACCGATCGAGCGCAGACCCTGGTGAAGATGGTCGCCGCCGCCAACTTCATCGACGATCCCGACCTCATCACGGTCGGGCAGGTAATCTACTTCCCGTCGTTCGAACTCGGCGGCTAGGCGAACGCTTCGACAGGCGGGCACGAGCACACCAGGTTGCGGTCGCCGTAGGCGCCGTCGATGCGGCGCACCGGCGGCCACACCTTGGGCCGGAATCCCTTGCCAAGCGGGTAGGCCGCCTGCTCGCGGGTGTACGGGTGATCCCAGTCGGCCACCAGCAGGCATTCCGCCGTATGCGGAGCACCGCGCAGCGGGTTGTCATCAATAGGCCAGAGCCGGGCCGCCACCTTGTCGATCTCCCCCCGGATCGCGATCATCGCGTCGCAGAACGCGTCGACCTCGGCCAGACTCTCGCTTTCTGTCGGCTCGACCATCAGCGTGCCCGCGACCGGGAAGCTCATCGTGGGCGCGTGGAAACCGTAGTCCGCCAAGCGTTTTGCCACATCGTCGACGGTGACACCGGTGCCCTTGGTAATGCCACGCAAGTCGAGGATGCACTCGTGGGCCACCATGCCGTTCTCGCCGGTGTACAACACCGGGTAGTACTCGTCGAGGCGCCTGGCGATGTAGTTGGCCGATGCGATCGCGGTCAGCGACGCCGCGCGTAACCCGCCTGCGCCCATCATCCGGATGTAGGCCCAGGTGATCGGCAGGATCGAGGCCGAACCATAGGGCGCCGACGACACCGTGTACTTCTCCGGTAGTTCCTCGGCCAGCGGATGACCGGGCAGGTAGGCGGCCAGGTGCTCGCGCACCGCCACCGGACCCACGCCGGGGCCGCCGCCCCCGTGCGGGATGCAGAACGTCTTGTGCAGATTGAGGTGGCTGACGTCGCCGCCGAACCGGCCGGGCCGGGCGAGCCCGACAAGGGCGTTAAGGTTCGCGCCGTCGACGTACACCTGCCCGCCGACATCGTGCACCGCTGCGCAGATGTCGGCGATGTCGTGCTCGTAGACGCCGTGCGTCGACGGGTAGGTGATCATCAACGCCGACAACCGATCCGCGTGCTCGGTGACCTTCGCGCGCAGGTCGTCGAGGTCGACGTCACCGTTGGCGCGGCACGCCACCACCACGACCCGCATGCCTGCCAGTGCTGCTGACGCCGCGTTCGTGCCGTGCGCGCTGGATGGGATCAGGCACACGTCGCGGTCAGGCTGGCCGCGCTCGGCGTGATACGCCTGGATCGCCAGCAGGCCGGCGTACTCCCCCTGTGAACCCGCGTTCGGCTGCAGCGACACCGCGTCATACCCGGTGATCGCGGTCAGCCAGGTCTCGAGGTCGGCGATCAGCTTGCGCAGCCCCGGCGTGTCCGATGCAGGCGAAAACGGATGCTGGCGGGAGAACTCGGGCCAGGTGATCGGCTCCATCTCGGCGGCCGCATTGAGCTTCATTGTGCAGGATCCGAGCGGAATCATGCTGCGGTCCAACGCAATATCCTTATCGGCCAACGACCGCAGATAGCGCATCATCTCGGTTTCGGTGCGGTAATGCGTGAACGCCGGATGGGAGAGGAACTCCGAGGTGCGGGTCGCGATGTCGGCGCGCAGCGGTTCGGCTGACGCCACGCCGAGGCCCGATGTCGCCGGCCTTCCGGCTCCGAGGCCCGATGTCGCCGGCCTTCCGGCTCCGAAGGCCTCGATCACGGTCGCCACGTGCTCCTCGGTGGTGGCCTCGTCGCACGAGACCGACACGTGGTCGGCGTCGACGCGCCACAGGTTGACGCCCTTGGCCTTGGCCGCCGCGATCACGTCGTCGGCGCGACCCGGCACGCTGGCCAGCACGGTGTCGAAGAACTTCGCGTGCACCAACGCGTCGCCCAGTGCGCCGGCGATCATCTCCGCGTGCCGGTGCACCCGGCGCGCGATTCCGGCCAGGCCATCGGCGCCGTGATAGCTGGCGTACATGGCGGCGATCACCGCCAGCAGCACCTGCGCGGTGCAGATATTGCTGGTGGCCTTGTCACGGCGGATGTGCTGCTCGCGGGTCTGCAGCGCCAATCTGAAGGCCGGCGACCCATCCGCATCCACGGATACGCCGACCAGCCGGCCGGGCAGCTGGCGGGCATGCTTGGCGTGCACCGCGAGGTAGCCCGCGTGCGGTCCGCCGAATCCCATTGGCACGCCGAAACGTTGGGTGCTGCCGAATGCGACGTCGGCGCCGATGTCGCCGGGCGGCGCGATCAGCGTCAGTGCCAGCAGATCGGCGCCAACGGCGACCAACGCCCCGCGCTCGTGCGCGGCCGCCACCAACTCCGTCCAGTCGACCACCGCGCCGCTGGCGCCGGGCAGCTGCGTGATCACCCCGAAGAAATCGCCGTCGGGCAGGCCGGCGCGAAGGTCGGCAGTGACAATCTCGATGCCCAGCGGCTCGGCCCTGGTAGTCAGGATCGCGGCGGTCTGGCGGTACACGTCTGTGTCGACGGCCAGTCGGCTCGACGGCCCGCGCACCGCGCGGTGCATCAGCGTCATCGCCTCGGCGGCAGCTGTGCCCTCGTCCAGCATCGAGGCGTTGGCGACCTCGAGCCCGGTCAGGTCGGCGACCATCGTCTGGAAGTTCAGCAGCGCCTCGAGGCGCCCCTGGCTGATCTCCGGCTGGTACGGCGTATAGGCGGTGTACCACGCGGGGTTCTCAAGTATGTTGCGGCGCAACACCGGTGGCGTCAACGTGTCGAAGTAGCCCTGGCCGATCATCGACACGGCGACGGTGTTGGAGTCGGCCATGGCGCGCAATTCGGCGAGCGCCTCGTGTTCGCTGGCCGCAGGCAGCAGCTGATCCAGGCCGGGCGCGACGCCGTCGTCGGACAACGCGTCGAGGATGCCCGCGGGCAGCGCTTTGTCGGCCAACTCGTCGAGAGACCCCACGCCGATGGTCTTGAGCATGGTCGCGACGGCATCGGCGTCCGGTCCGATGTGGCGATCGGCGAAGTTGGGTTGGTTGTGATCGAACACTGACGTGTACTCCAGACGCGTTAGGGCAACAACCGCTGGGTTCCTCCCCCTCTGTCGTCAACCCGTTCCGGGCGCCTGAGAGATTCGGCGGCCTTTCGCGAAGGCACCTTTCCCCATGGGCGGGTAAGCAGGACGCTTACCGCTTTCCAGAGGCATCGGGGCCTTGCGCGGTCCTGGGTGCCTGAGAGGTTGACGGAGAGGTGTTGCTCCTTCGGCGTCCGTGGCTGGCGGTCACGGAACTCTCCCGCACAAGGGCGATGCACTAACGAGTTTACCGGTAGGGCCGGTCAGCTTCACTCGAGCTGAGAAACTCAACCGATCTTGCGGTCGCGGTGTTTGCGCCGAGAGGCCAGCTCATCCTCGGGCGCGGCGATCGACTCGCCGCCGTCGGCGCGCTCACCCGGGAAGTCAGCGATAGCGCCGGTCAGCTCACGCATGGCGCCGGACACCGCGATGCCGAACACACCCTGGCCGCCCTGCAGCAGGTCGACGACTTCCTCTGCCGACGTGCACTCGTAAACCGTGGTCCCGTCGGAAAACAGCGTGATGTTGGCCAGATCGCGAACGCCACGCTGACGCAGATGGTCGACGGCGACCCGGATGTTGTGCAACGAGATTCCGGTGTCCAGCAGCCGCTTGACGATCTTGAGAACCAGAATGTCCTTGAACGAGTAGAGCCGCTGACTACCCGACCCGGCCGCGCTACGGATCGACGGCACGACGAGCGAGGTCCGCGCCCAGTAATCCAGCTGGCGATAGGTGATTCCGGCGATCTGGCAGGCGCTCGGCCCGCGGTAGCCCACAAGTTCGTCCGGCACCGAATTGTCGGGGAAGAGACCGGCCTGCACGGGTTCGCTGGGCGTACTGGCTGGCGATTCAGCGGGCCCGCTGCTGGTGGACAGGTCCAGCTGCTCTTGACGTGGCGTGTCTCCCACTCTCGAATCCTCTCGCCGATCGAACTCGCGTCTGTGACCTGCATGGGCGCACGTTTGCCAAAGCTCGAATGTGTCGAGCATACGCTTTTGGCCGAGCCATTACTGCCCGTCGTCGTCAAGTATGGCTGCCCAATTCACCGTTGGAGGAAACCCGCGCCGCGTGTCGAGCGCGACGAGATGTATCCGTGACAAAACCGCTGGCCTGCCGCTTATGTCGCCTTGAAGTCGTCGGGCGACACGCTGTCGAGGAACTCCTTGAACTTCTCGACCTCGTCCTCTCTGACTGCGCCCGCCGCTTCCTCGTCGTTCTCGTCGGGAATCAGCAGGCCGGCCTCGGCGAGCACCGCCTCCTCGACGTAGATCGGGACGCCGACACGCAGTGCGATCGCCACCGAATCCGACGGCCGTGCCGACACCTTGATATCGCGGTCGAAGATCAGATCCGCGTAGAAAGTGCCCTCCTGGAGGTCGACAATGCGAACCTCCTTGAGCGAATGACCAAGCGCGGTAATGAGATCTCGGATCAGATCGTGTGTCAGCGGCCGGGCTGGCTCGTGGCCCTGTTGCTCGAGCGCGATCGCCGCAGCCTCGGGCTGGCCGATCCAGATCGGCAGGTAGCGGTCACCGTTGGCTTCCCTCAGCAGCAGCACCGGCTGGTTCTGGGGCTGTTCAACGCGAATGCCGACTACACGAACCTCACCCATCTGTGTCTGCCCTCCGCACAAAAGAAGCCAGCCTGATAGCCATTGAAACGAGTCTAATCCTCAGCGATCCAGAACGTCGCGCACGGCGGACTTGATCAGCGACGTGTGCAGCGTGATTGCCAGCGCAGCCACCTCGCGGGCCAGATCGTCGGCGCGGTCACGGGCCCCGGCCTTGCCCGCCTTGACCACCGGACCAGCGATCTGGGCGATCAAATCGGACTGGCGGTCGGCCGCGGAGCGGAACGCCCGCAGGTGCCTCGGCTCCACGCCGTACTCCGTCAGGGCCTTGGCGCACTGGGCGATCACCACCGAGTGCTCGTCGAAGAAGCCCGCCGTCCCCGGCTTGATCACCCCCGCCTTGATCAGCTCGATCAGCAGGGCCTCATCGATGCCCGATCGGGCGAGCAGATCTTCGCGCCGCAGCCGTAGCTGGGTGGGCGCTACACCGGACAACCCGTCCGCGCTCTCGTCGGAAGTCGCATCGACAGGAACCAAACGCGGTACGCCGTAAGCGGATCCGGTCTGGGGCAGCTCACCGTCGACCTGGGCGTCCAGCTGCGCCTTGATGACCTTCAACGGCAGGTACTGGTCGCGCTGGGCGGTCAGGATGAACCGCAGGCGCGCGCAATCGTAGGCGGTGAACCGCCGATATCCCGACGCGGTGCGCTCAGGGGTGACCAGGCCTTCGGCTTCCAGGAACCGGATCTTGGAGATGGTCACGTCCGGGAAGTCGCCTCGCAGCAGATCGAGGACCGCTCCGATCGACATGCCGGCCAACGATGAGCGGACGTCGGGCTGTGTCATCGGCTCCTCGCGCGAGCGCTCATCGCTTAGCTGCCCGGGCCGCTATCGTCGCCCTTGGGCCCGGTCAGAAACACCAGGCGGAACTTGCCGATCTGCACCTCGTCACCGTTGGCCAGCACAGCGGAATCGACGGGCTCCCGGTTGACATAGGTGCCGTTGAGGCTGCCGACGTCCACGACCTGGAACTCGCCGCCCTCCAGCCGGAACTCGGCGTGTCGTCGGCTGACAGTGACGTCGTCGAGGAAGATGTCGCTGTCGGGATGTCGGCCGGCCGAGGTGGTGGGCTGGTCGAGCAGAAATCGCGAGCCTGCGTTGGGACCGCGCTTGACGACCAGCAGCGCCGACCCGGCGGGCAGCCCCTCAACGCCCGAGACCGCACCCTCGGCGCCGGCCGCAGCCGGAGCGTCCAGTTCGTTGAGGAAGTCAGCGCGGAAAACCGAGGTCGTCTCGACAGTGAGTTCATCAGACGTCTGGTCAGCCCCAAAGTTATGGTCCTTTTCCGTCACCCGCTGCTCCTCACTGGCTGCTGTGGCGATATCAGGCCGGGCCCCCAGCCATCATGTCTGCTGTTGACCGTACCGCGCAGTGGACACGAGTGTGTCCACCACCGCCGGATCCGTTGTGTTCGACTTCGGTCTTGAGACCCTAACAACTCGTTATTCGGTCACGGTTGCGCGGTAGCCGTCCGCGTCAAGTAACCCGCGCAGTGCGTCCTCCAGCGAAGAGCCGTCGATTTGCAGGTCGACGAGCCATCCTTCGCCGTACGGGTCGGAGTTGACCAATTGCGGGTTTGCTTCCAGATCACCATTGACCGCAACGACTTTCGCGCTGACGGGCGCGTAAAGGTCGGATACCGATTTGGTCGATTCCACTTCACCGAACGAATCGCCCGCGGTCACGTCGCCCCCGACGTCGGGCAACTGGACGAACACCACGTCGCCGAGCGCCGACTGGGCATAGTCGGTGATGCCGACGCGTACGGTGTCGTCGCCGGTGCGCTGGACCCACTCGTGTTCCTCGGTGTAGTACAGGTCGGCTGGGATTTCGCTCACGGCGCTCCTCATGGACAGGCACAGACAAGTGCTCATTTGACTGGCTGAGCGTATTGGCGGGGTTTCGGTTGCCGCAAGGCGGTGACGTCGACACGGTCGGACTGTTGTACCACCATCGAGCCGCCGACGCGCTCCACGCTGTCCATCGCACCGCCCGGGATGTTCATCGCCGCGGCCAGCGTCGGCGGATCACCAATGGCCAGAACCGAATACGGTGGGTTCAGCGTCGCCGTATCGACGACAAGCGCGCCTGGGGTTCCGACCACCCAGGTGTCGACCCCGACCCGGACCGCCGCCGACCCGCCGCGGATCTCCATCGCCTCGGCGCCTGCCGCCCGCAGCTCGTTGATCACGTCGAGCATCGTCTCGGCGGGCACGCCCGGCGCCTTGTCCTCGATCGTCAGCGTCACGCCGGGCCCTGTCGCGGCGACGGTGCCGATCAGTATCGACAGCGCGGCCAGCCGGGCCTGCGCGTTCTCGATGGCGGCCTGGTCGCTGCTGCCCGACGCCTGCAACTGCGCCAGGTTGCGCTGCAGGTCGGTCACTTCGGTGTTGAGCGCGGCCTCACGTTGCTGCAGCGAATCCAGCAGCACCAGCAGATCGGCGGGCCGCGCCGTCTCCAGTGAGTCGCCGGATTCGTTCTGCCGCACCTGCGTGACGATCGCGACCCCAAGCACTAGGCACAGCAGCACTGCCAGGGCGCCGAATATCAGTTGTGACCGGCCTCTGCGCGCCACGCCCTTCACCCCGCCTGCGTGCAGATCGCCGATCTCCGGCACCGGCTCCTCGGGCGGCAACTCGTGGCGTCCCCCCCCGCGCGCGGGGGTACGGCTCGGGTGTTCCGGCTCGGCGGCAGGCTGGGGCGGTTGCTCACTCATCGGCTTATGCCTCGACTCCCGCTCGCTCCGGTCCTCGCTCGTACCTCGCTGCGATCCTCACTCGCGGTCGTCCTCGGGTGCTCATGCGCCGAACAATCTCCGCCGCAGGGCGGCTGCATTGCCGAAGATCCGGATGCCGAGCACCACGATGATCGCGGTCGACAGCTGGGTACCGACCCCGAGTTGGTCGCCGACGTAGACGATCAGCGCGGCAACCAGCACGTTGAAGACGAACGAGATCACGAACACCTTCGAGTCGAAGATGCGCTCCAGATAGGCCCGCAATCCGCCGAACACCGCGTCGAGCGCGGCGACCACCGCGATCGGCAGGTACGGCTGGATGACCTCGGGGACGCTGGGGTGAAACACCAGACCCAGTGCGATCCCGATGACAAGTGCGGCGATTCCGATCATTTGCGTCCCGTCATTAAGGCCCAATCTGCTTGGCGAAGTTGATATCTCGAACCGAACCGGCCGGCAGCGTCAGGCCTTCGCCTGCGCTGACATTGACCCCGACGCCGTAGCTGGTCTCCAGCAACCGAAGGCGCTGTAAGCCGGGGCTGCGGTCGAACACTTCGGCCATGGCGTGCGGCGGTCCGACCGCGAGAATGACGTATGGGCTGCTGATCGGTTGATTGTCGACCAGGATGCCGCCGCCCGCCTGCCGGATCGTCACGTTCGGACCGATACGCACTCCGCCCACCGAGATCGCCTCCGCGCCGCTGACCCACAGCGAGTTGACGACCAGTTGCAGATCGCGGTCCAGGATCACCTGCTGGCTGCCCGCGACGCGCTCCTTCGAGACGTCGCTGAGGTCTTTGGACATCCCCGGATCGGTGACGGTGATGGTCAGGCCGGGTCCGATCACCGGCGTCGCGGCCGCCGCGAAGTTCGCCTGGTCGAGACCGCCCAGCAGCTGCTGGCCGCGTTCGTCGCCTTCGAGCCGGCTGCGCCGCTCGGCGTCCACCTGCGCGGAAAGGGCGTTGCGACGGGCGGTGACGTCATTGGTGGTCGTTTCCGCGGACTTGACGCTTCCCGCCAGCACCTGCTGCGTCTCGTGCACACCGGGTGCCGTCGAGCGGGCCTGGGCGACCGCCGCGGCGAACACGGCGGCGACGACGAGCGCGCCGCAGATCTGCCACGTCCACGCCTGCCACCACGTCCGGCGCTTCGCGCCACCCGCTTTCGCCTCCGCCGCAGCGGCGTAGCCCGGATCCAGATGATCGGACAGCAGCGAGCGCAGCAGCGACGGCACGGGGATCAGCGTCGGCTTGTCGGCCTCGTGAGCGTTGAGCCCGGCCTGGGGGTCGTAGCCGCCCAGCATGCTCATCGGTGTACTCGGCTCTTCGCGCGAGCGCTCATCGGTGTGCTCGGCTCTTCGCGCGAGCGCTCATCG
>DASQCE010000403.1:0-8310 GCA_035634855.1 Mycobacterium sp. | reverse complement strand
CGTGCTCTATCCCAACTCACGCATCCGCACCCTCCTGGGGTGGTTCCCGATCAACATCCCGGCCTGGTTCTTCCTCGGCGGCTGGTTTCTCTACCAGTTCTTCGAGAGCAACTACGCGCTGTTCCACCCCTCGAACACCGGCGACAGTGGTGTCGCGTTCTTCGCCCATGTCGGTGGATTCATCTTCGGTGCAGTGGTGACCAGAATTCTCCTCAGCACCGGGCGAATCACCGCCCAGGCGGTGTGACGGGCAGAAACGTAGGTCTGATGATGTCGCTGAACATGCTCATCGAATTCGGGACACGTTCGACTTCACCGGTAGCGATGTCGCACGTTGGTGTCGGAGCAGCGGATGACCGATAACGACAGTGACCAGAGGGCTGACGACGTCGCCGGGGAGAGGACCTCCGCGTTTCGTGCCGACTTCACCAACGCGCAAGAGGCGGCGGCCACCGCCGGCGCCGAGGGCCGGCTGTTCGGTGCGGAGCCGCTGCCGCAGGGCTCGGGGTTGCTGGTGGTCAAGCGCGGCCCGAACGCCGGCTCGCGGTTCTTGCTCGACCGGGCCACCACGACGGCCGGTCGTCACCCGAATAGCAATATCTTCCTCGATGACGTCACTGTCAGCCGCCGGCATGCCGAGTTCCGGTGCGTAAGCGGCGAATTCCAGGTTGTCGACGTCGGTAGCCTCAACGGCACGTACGTCAACCGTGACCCCGTGGACTGGGCTGTGCTGGCGAACGGCGACGAGGTGCAGATCGGCAAATTTCGACTGGTGTTTCTGACCGGCCCCACAACCGGCGACACCCAGAGCGTAACCAGGTAGCTGCACTGACCGCACCTCGCTTTGACATTGGTCACCCGGGGTTCTTCGACGATCTGTGCCGCACTCGACTCGACACGATTCCCCTTTGCGCAATACTGTTTTGACGATGCCAGCTGCGCTGAGACCTGCTGCCCAATCCGTAGGCGGCCAGTTCGACTGCGAAACCTGCCAACTATATTGAGAACGGATGTCCGGTCTCAATTGTTTTGGCACGGACGACCTTTGAAAATGCCAGATCGGCTGAGACGCTGATGCCGCAGGAGTCTCAATATTGCTGGCATCTCCGTAGGTTGCTAAGAGGGGAGTGGCACAGCGGAGTTCCCGACTGGAGGTGCTTGGCGAGGCCGGATCGGCTGGGCGCCTCGGGGATCCGGAGGGAGCCGCGAGCCGTTTGTCGCACTTCGGCGGTTCACCCTGCACCGGCCGACGGGTCGGATACCCCGAGCGCAGCGCGACATAGTCGTAGTGTGGACAGACAGACGCGCAGATCGTTCGCTGCCGCGCAGCACGTGGGGTGCCAAAGCGGGTCCCAAATTACAAAGCCCGCAGGTGAGGCCTCCAAGGCCAGCCTCCTGGGTCAAAGCTGGTGGCGGTGCGGTAAGCCCGTTCTTCGCTTCCGCAGATTCGTCGCGACTCAGGGCGAGGGAACGGTCGGTTGGCGACCGCCATAGAGTCAGGCCGCGGCGCCCGTGATCTTCTTCTCGACCTTCTTGGCATCGCTGCGCATGCCGAACCCGGCCACGATCTCCATCACCCCGAGGATGATCAGCCAGATGCCGGCGACGAGCGCCAAGGTGACGATCGAGTCGAACGGCCACGCCAGCACCACGATGCCGGCGAGGATGCTGATGATGCCGAAGAAAATCGCCCAACCTCGGCCGGGAAACGCTGGATCGCTGATCGCCGTTGCGGTTGCCGCGACGCCGCGGAAGATGAATCCGACCGCAATCCAGATGGCCAGCAACAGAATTGCGTACCCCTCCCCGAAGTGGCGAAACGCCAGCACGGCAAGGATCACCGACGCCGCGCCGCTGATAAACAGCAAAATCCTGCCGCCCGCCGAGGCGGGCAGGCTGAATGCGCTGACCACCTGCGCGATGCCCGACACCAGCAGGTACACACCGAACACCACGGCAGCCACAAGGATCGAAGGCCCTGGCCACAGCAGGATTACCACGCCGAGGATCACCGCCAACAGGCCGGACAGGATCGCCGATGCCCATAAGCGTTGCACCAGATTTGCACCAGGATGGGTAGTCATGCTTGACCGTGTTTCACGGCGCGAACGCCGCCGATGAGATTTCACCCCCGGGGAGTCTTGAGGCCGCCCGAAGCTCAACGCGGATAACGCCGTAACGGCACAGAGCGCCATCTGCACCAAAACGCGCGACGGCACGGTCTCACCAGTTGCGACGGCGCCAGACTCAGCGAGGAACCGATCCACGCAAGCGTTGGTGCATTCCCCCGCAGCCAATCTCTTTCCGGTGCCGCCCTGATCACCGATAGCGTCTACGGAAAGACCGGCGGGCGACGTCGCGCCACGAGACGGACTTTTCCAGGAAGTTCGGTGCAACGCTGACTGATCCGGCCGAACTATCCGCCAGATCATCGCCCATCACCGCAAAGATGATCGTGATGACGGTGCCAGACGTTCGTGCGGTTGTGGAGCCGAACGCTAACCTGATCACTCCCACCATCTGGCGCAAGAGATTGTCGATCGGTTGGGATTGACCCAGGAGTCCGCCGGCGATCGGAGCAGCAAGATCCGCTACGTCAGCGCATGGTTTGACGATGAGCTGACAAAACTCGAAGGCGCTGAATAGGTAATCATCTTGCCACCATGCCGACCGGGACCGCCTGTCGGTGGTCTATCCGACGCCCGCTCCTCCGAGCGTGAATGCGGTGACACCGACACGGCGAGTTCGCGCCGTTGAACACACCGTCACCGCAGGCAGTCCCGGCTGCTGCGTGCTCTGGAGTGAAATCACCAGTGATGCCACGGGCTACCACAGTATGTCTACCGTCCTGGCGTGGTCGGCTGCGCTCGTCGGTGGCGGCGTTGCCGTTCAATTGTGGCCAGCTATAAGGCGAATGGGAACGCGAAGCTGGTAAACAGCAGTGGACTGGTAAACAGCAGTGGATCGGTATGGGTCGGTCGCCAAGTGGGCGTCGTCGGCATTCATCGCCGTGCTTCTGTCGGCGGCGCATTGATCCCAACACCTCACCGCCGGCGCGGGATGAAATACGCCGCTTCCTTCGATCTTTGCTGCCACGACGCTGTTCGGCCTGCCGTCATCGACACCGCAGAATGGTGCGTCAGTTTGGCTCGCCGACTTCGGCCGCACCGCCGCTGGCACCGGTGTTCGCCGCAGCCAGCCGCGCGTACCCGTGAACCGCCTTGGTCAGCTCGAGGATCTGGTGGGACAGATCCAGTAGTTGGCGGTTTTGCTGATCCTCTTCCTGCACCGTGTTCCACTGCTGATCGGCTATGATCTGGCGCTTGGCGTCGGCTCGGTTCTGGCTGATCATCACGAAGGTCGACAGGAAGATGGCCTCCAGGGAGACGATCATCGTCAACAGTCCGAAGGGATAGTTCTCGACGCGGAAAATGATCCAGACCGCGAACCAGACGATGTGGATATACACGAACTGCATCGAGCCGGCGAAGCGCGTGATGGCGTCGGCTATCCGGTCCTGGAGGTGGCCGGCGCGTTCCTCTGCGTGCTTGATCAGTGCCGGGTTGATGGGGTGCGGCAGCTTGGGTGGGACGATGGCCCGCTGCAACGGATGTGAAGGTGTTTTCGACATGGCTCACCATAGGCTTGGCCGGTGCCTGTTTGGCCGACTCCGGTTCGGCGGTGTGAAACCGTCGGGTAACTCACGGGAATGTGTAAGTCCAAGGCACAGTCGGCGGCGTCGGCGACAGCCAACAATATCCACAGCATCAGAGCATTCGCCCGCTGCGCCGACGGCGACCGCCCGACTATTAAATCACCGCGCAAGCCCAATCATGTAGTGCTGCAGCTGATTCGGCGCGCCACCGAAGTCGATGGCATTCGCGTGGGCGGCCAGGGGCGGCGGCGCATTGCTGGAATACCTTGAGGGCAAAGCGCTTCCGGGTGTCGACGTGCTGAACCGTGGCGTGCCCAGCCGGTCAGGAGCTTGACTCGAGGTACCACCCTGGCAGCGGCCCCGGCCTCAGATCGGTGCTGTCACCCGGTCGGGTGAGCGTCAGTACCGCCCGCACGATCTCTGGCCGCGCATGCAGGGCATCGGCGATACCACTCAGGCGCGCGGCGACATCGGACTCCGGGGCGTTCCCGACCAGGTCGACGGCGGCGACCAGGTAGATCCTGTCGGCGCCGACCCACTCCATGTGCAGATAGCTGACCCGTTCGATCTCGTCGTTGTCGACGAGGGCCCGTAGCACGTTGTTCCGCGCGAGCGGTGTGACCGCCTCCCCGGTGAGGAAGTCCATGTTGCGTCCGATGAGGAAGATCGCGACGCCGCCGAGCAGCAGACCGACCAAGATCGAGCCGATCGCGTCCCAGACGGCGTTTCCGGTGAGCTGGTGCAGCAGAATGCCGGTCGCGGCGATGAGGATCCCGATGAGCGCCGACAGGTCTTCGGCGAAGACCGCGCGCAGCATCGGGTTCGAGGTGACGCGGACGTAGCGCAGCGGGTGGATCCGCCGCTGCACCGCGCCGGACCGGGTCTGCCGCAACGCCTGTGCGAACGAGGTGCCTTCCAGCACGAAGGACACTGCGAGCACCGCGTAGGCCCATCCGTACGACGCCGCCCCCTCCTCGCCGCCCAGCGAGGAGATCCCGTGCCAGATCGACACCACCGCGCCCACCGTGAACAGCCCGAAGGCCGCGAACATCGACCAGATGTAGCCCGCCCGGCCATAGCCCAGCCGGTGCTCGACGTCGGCAGGCTTCATGGACTTGCGCGTACCGATCAACAGGAACACCTCGTTGCCGGTGTCCGCCCAGGAGTGCGCGGCCTCGGCCAGCATCGAGGCGGACCCGGTGACGACGGCAGCGACCGTCTTGGCGACCGCGATCAACAGGTTCGCGCCGAGCGCGACGACGACGATCAGGAAACTCTCGTCACCTGCTGTTGCGGTGTTCTCTGAGGGGCTCTTCACGGCATCCTCCCCCGAAATGCTCATTTCCAGAACGCTAATCGCCGATCGCGGGGGGGACCGGGATTGGCCGCAGACTCAGCAGATGCCATCGGGCTGTTCGAGGCTGATCCGGCCACGACGACACCGAGGTGTATTGGTTTCGTTAGCGTTGCGTATCGCATGCTAGTCATCGTCCTGACCATTGCGGGGATACGGAATCCGATGAGATTCCCTCTGGATATTCGTGGAGGTAATGGTGAGATTTAGCCCACCACCAAACTGGCCGACGCCGCCACCGGGGTGGCGACCACCGCCTGACTGGAGGCCGGACCCGTCGTGGCCACCGCCACCAGATGGCTGGCGTCTCTGGACCGACGACGTTAGTACTCCCGCCGCCTCGACGCCTATCGGGCGACTCCCAGCCGCTCCGCCAGCCTCCTCGCCTCTAGAACACGCACCGTTACCAGCTCAAAGGTTTCGGGTTACAGATTCAATGTGCTGACGGAGTGGCTCCCCACGGTGATGAACCTGTTGCGCAGAATCCGTTGCACGGCAGCCTCAATGGGTTTCGGCTACATCAGACGGCGATGGACCTCGAAAGCCAGACACAGTTCGGCGACATCCCTAGGCCGCGACAGGGATCGCCTCCACGCGCAAGCTCATAAGTCAGCGGACCCGAGATGCGCTGGCAGCTAAGCGAGACTCGAGCCGGGGGAGCCTGCCCATGCCCGGCGTGTGGCGCGCGGGTCCGACATGTCGGCGCGAGGCGCTGTTCATGAACCAATCACGTTGTCGCCCCAGCCTCACCGACACGGCAGGCGCTGAAGAGAGCCTGGTCTGACACCGCCGAGGCTGCGCAAAGATGTCTGACCGGCCGTCTACCATTCCTGCGGCGCACCCATGACTGATGGAAAGGACGAGCAGTGAGTTACACCGCCGCCGACATCACCGAGCTCGATGATGTCCAGCACACACGCCTGCGGCCTGCGGTGAACCTCGGTCTGGACGTGCTCAACACCGCGCTGCGCGAGATCGTCGACAATGCGGTCGAAGAGGTCGCCGATCCCAGTCACGGTGGGTCCACCGTCACGATCACCTTGCACGCCGATGGATCGGTCAGCGTCGCCGACGACGGCCGCGGCCTGCCCGTCGACTCTGACCCGGTGAACGGGAAGAACGGCATCGTCAAGACGCTGGGCACCGCGCGGGCGGGCGGTAAGTTCTCCGCACACGCCGACGCCTCCAGCACGGGTGCCGGCCTGAACGGAATCGGTGCCGCCGCAGCGGTGTTTATTTCCGCACGGACCGACGTGACTGTCCGCCGGGCCGGGAAGACCTACCTGCAGAGTTTCGGCGGCGGCTACCCCGGGGTGTTCGACGGCAAGGACTTCGACCCGGACGCCCCGTTCACCCGCGCCGACACGCAGAAGCTGCGCGGCGCGGGCAACCGCAAGCCTGACGCACACGGCACCACGGTGCGCATCCTGTTCGACCCCGCCGTGGTGCCGGATTCCAGCGTGGACATCAACGAGGTGCTGCTGCGCGCGCACGCCGCTGCACGGATGTCCCCAGGTGTGCACCTGATCGTCATCGACGAAGGCTGGCCCGGCGAGGAGGTCCGGCCCGAGTTGCTCGAACCGTTCAACGGCCCGTGGGGCACCGATACCCTGCTGGACCTCATGTGCGCCGCCGCCAGCACTCCCGTGCCCGGCGTGCGCGCCGTGGTGGAGGGCCGCGGGGAGTACACCACCGGCCGCGGCCCGACCCCGTTCCGCTGGTCCTTGACGGCCGGCCCCGCAGAGCCGGCCACGGTCGCCGCGTTCTGCAATACCGTGCGCACCCCCGGTGGCGGATCTCATCTGACCGCCGCGGTGAAGGGATTGTCCGAAGCCCTGGCCGATCGCGCTTCCCGCATCCGCGACCTGGGCCTGGCCAAGGGCGAAGACGGCCCGGAGGCACAGGATTTCGCCGCAGTAACGGCGCTCGCTGTCGACACTCGGGCACCCGATGTGGCATGGGACTCGCAGGCCAAGACCGCTGTGTCCTCGCGCTCACTGAACGTGGCGATGGCCCAGGACGTGGCGCGCAGCGTCACCATCTGGGCGGCCAACCCCGGTAACGCAGACGCCGTGTCGCTGTGGACCAAGTTGGCCTTGGAGTCGGCCCGGGCACGGCGCAGCGCCGAAGGTGCCAAGGCCCGGTCCCGGGCGGCGTCGAAAGCCAAGGGCCTGGGGACGAACCTGTCGCTGCCGCCGAAGCTGCTACCCAGCCGGGAGACCGGACGCGGGTCGGGCGCCGAGTTGTTCCTGTGCGAGGGCGATTCAGCACTGGGCACGATCAAGGCGGCGCGCGACGCCACCTTCCAGGCGGCCTTCCCGCTGAAAGGCAAGCCGCCCAACGTCTACGGGTTCACCGTGAGCAAGGCGCGGGTCAAGGACGAGTTCGATTCGATCGAACGCATCCTGGGCTGCGGGGTGCGCGACAACTGCGACCCCGAATCATGTCGCTATGACCGGATCTTGTTCGCCTCCGACGCCGACCCCGACGGCGGCAATATCAACTCCAGTCTCATCTCGATGTTCCTGGACTTCTACCGGCCACTCGTCGAAGCGGGCATGGTCTACGTGACGTTGCCGCCGCTGTTCGTGGTCAAAGACGGCCAGCAGCGGATCTACTGCCAGGACGAGTCCGAGCGCGATGCCGCGGTGGCCCAGCTGCGCGCCACCTCAAAACGCAAAGTGGAGGTTCAGCGGAACAAGGGTCTCGGTGAGATGGACGCCGACGACTTCTGGAACACCGTGCTGGATCCGCAGCGCCGCACCGTCATTCGGGTGCACCTCGACGACGGCGAAGCGAAGTTGCACCACACTCTGTTCGGTGGGCCGCCGGAGGGCCGGCGCGCGTGGATGGCCGATGTCGCCTGCCGTGTCGACACCTCTGCTCTCGACCTCGACTAGGAGAACGACGTGACCGCCATCATCGAGCAGAACCCCGACCTCGTACTCGACCAGAGCGCCGATGACTACTGGAACCACTACCAGCTGACCTTCGCGCTCTACAGCGTCAGCGACCGTGCAATCCCGTCCGCATTCGACGGACTCAAGCCAGGCCAACGCCGTCTGCTCTACCAGATGCACGACTCCAGATTGCTGCCCGGGAACAAGCCGCAGAAGTCCTCGAAGGTCTGCTCGGCCGTCACCGGCAATCTCCACCCGCACGGCGGCGCGTCGATGTACGGTGCCGCGGCATTGATGGCCGCCGAGTTCCAGCGCGTGAAAGTGATTGACGGCCAAGGCGCTTTCCCGCGCATCCAAGGCGACATTCCCGCGGCCGACCGCTACACCGAGATGCGGTTGTC
>DASQCE010000402.1:0-7802 GCA_035634855.1 Mycobacterium sp. | reverse complement strand
GGTTGTACACGACGTCGACCTCGGGGTCATTGACCACCTCATCGTAGGACGCCAAAATGCGCTCCACGCCGTGCTTTTCGGCGAACAATTGCGCCCGCTGCGGGTCGCGTGCGGCGACGGCGACCAGCCTGTGCCCCAGTTCGTGCGCGGGCCCGACGATCGCCAGTTCGGCGATTCGCGACGCGCCGAGCACCCCGATCTTCAGGCTCATTCTCGACTCCCGCTCGCTCCGGTCCTCGCTCGTTCCTCGCCAGGGCGCTCGTCGGCGACGACCAGCCCGTCGACACCTTTGAGGCCGGACAGCGTTTCGGTGTGGAAGGCGCCGATGCGGCCCAATCCGATCACGCCGAGCGTGGTCATGGCTTTCTCCGATCGTCTTGGTCGCGCAGAGCGACATCGAGGTGTTCTGCGGTGAGGTCGTCGGCCAACGCGGCCAGCACAGTGTCGACCTGGTTGGGCGCGGCGAGACTGTCGATCGGCTGGCCGCGGTCAGGATTGGTGGGAAAGGCGTACCCCACGGTCGCAAGCGCGTCGTTGGCGTAGTAGTCGGCGAATAGCTGCACAGCATGCAGGGCGAGCTTCTGCGCGGCGTTCCAGATCCGGTCGGTGGTGCCGGGCACGCCGAAGTGGTCACCGGCAGCCGAACCGGCGGCACGCTGTGCGTCGATGATCGCGAAGAACGCCTCGCTGGCCCGGTCCACCACGTCGGCATCAAAAGCTCCTTCGAAGACCACGACGCCGGGCGCGTCGGCCAGCGCCCGGATGAGTTCGGACTGCAGCGCCCTGCGGTCGGCGGCGCAGCCGGTGGCCGGCGAGCAGACCAGCGCGTTGCCTCGAACGTCGCTGCCGAGCGGGTAGTCGGCGGGATGGGCGGTGCGCAGCACCTGCACGCGGAAGTCGTCGAGACTGAGGTCGGCCTCGTCGATCCACGCCTTGTGTGTTGCGTGTACGGCTGCGGTCATTCCGGATAGTCTTGCTCTGCCAGCGACCGATTTCAACGCCAAAATGCCATCAAAAACACCTCAGCCTGAACGCGCGACCAGACGCAAAAGCCCCATGTCGGCGGCGCGTCGGGGGACATTTGCGTCTTTTCGCACGGAATCGGGACACCGATGCCGCACCGTTACAAGGTCCGCGAGATCACTCAGCAGTCCGGGCTGAGCTAGGCCACCGTCGACCGAGTCCTCAATGAGCGACCAGGAGTGCTCTCCGTGGTGCTGCACAACGATCCGCGCACCGACGCGCGACTCGGATTCGGCTGATGCGGTAAGAGCGCGGTGCTTAGCCGGTCGAGCCGTCGCGATCCGTCCCGATCCAGGTGATCACGCCCTAGAAGCCTGCAGGCGTAGTGCTAGCACGTGGCTACTGATCGGTAACCATTTCTTAGAGAATGGCATTCTCCGAAACGTGACGGAAAACACAATCGTGTCTCACGCTGCTCGTCGGCACGAGGGCTGAGCAGTGGGTTCGGTTCGAAGCAACCCGTGCGTCGTTTGTGCGTCGGGTAAAGGGATGCCTAAGGAAAGTGCAATAATCGGTACTGGCAGTGACATCAAACTTTGGTGGAGGTCCACCGACGGCGCGTCGGCCTAACCGCGACTCGGACGACTTCGCCGGAAACAAAGCGGAAGGCAGGCGAGTGGGGGCGAACGGCAACGGGGCCACCTCGGCAACGCGTCAGAAGCTCGAAAAGGTCGTCATCCGCTTCGCCGGTGACTCGGGCGACGGTATGCAGCTCACCGGTGACCGGTTCACCTCCGAGGCCGCTCTGTTCGGCAACGACCTTGCGACGCAACCGAATTACCCAGCCGAGATCCGTGCGCCGCAGGGCACCCTGCCCGGCGTCTCCTCGTTCCAGATCCAGATCGCCGACTACGACATCCTGACCGCGGGCGACCGCCCCGACGTGCTCGTCGCGATGAATCCGGCCGCACTCAAGGCCAACGTGTCCGATCTGCCCCGCGGGGGCCTGATCATCGCCAACTCAGACGAGTTCACCAAGCGCAACCTCGCGAAGGTCGGCTACGGGGCCAACCCGCTGGAGGGCGAGGGGCTGTCCGACTACGTCGTCCAGGCGGTCCCGATGACCACGCTGACGCTCGGTGCGGTCGAGTCGATCGGCGCCTCCAAGAAGGACGGCCAGCGCGCCAAGAACATGTTCGCGCTCGGGCTGCTGTCGTGGATGTACGGCCGCGAGCTGGAACACAGCGAAGCGTTCATCCGCGAGAAGTTCGCCCGTAAGCCCGACATCGCCGAGGCGAATGTGCTGGCGCTGAAGGCCGGCTGGAACTACGGCGAAACCACCGAGGCGTTCGCCAGCACGTACGAGGTGTCGCCCGCCAAACTGAAGTCCGGTGACTACCGCCAGATTTCGGGCAACACGGCGTTGGCGTACGGCCTCATCACCGCTGGGCTACTCGGCGACATTCAGCTCGTGCTCGGCAGCTATCCGATCACCCCGGCGTCGGACATCCTTCACGAACTGTCCAAGCACAAGAACTTCAACGTGCTGACGTTCCAGGCCGAGGACGAGATCGCCGGTATCGGCGCAGCCATCGGAGCGTCCTACGGCGGTGCGCTGGGCATCACCAGCACCTCCGGCCCCGGCATCTCGCTGAAGTCGGAGGCCATGGGCTTGGCCGTGATGACCGAGCTTCCGCTGATCGTCATCGACGTGCAGCGCGGCGGCCCGTCGACCGGCCTGCCGACCAAGACCGAGCAGGCCGACCTGCTGCAGGTGCTTTACGGGCGCAACGGCGAGTCGCCGGTTGCGGTGATCGCGCCGCGGTCTCCCTCCGACTGCTTCGACGTGGCCGTCGAGGCCGCGCGCATCGCGGTCACCTACCACACGCCGGTGGTCATTCTGTCCGACGGTGCGATCGCGAACGGCTCTGAGCCGTGGCGCATCCCGGACGTCGGCACCTACGCGCCGATCGAGCACACCTTTGCGAAATCGGGTGAGCCGTTCCAGCCGTACGCACGGGACCCGGAAACCCTGGCCCGCCAGTTCGCCATCCCGGGCACGCCCGGTCTGGAGCACCGCATCGGCGGTCTCGAGGCGGCCAACGGCTCCGGCAATATCTCCTACGAGCCGAAGAACCACGACCTGATGGTCCGGCTGCGCCAAGCCAAGATCGACGGGATCGCGGTGCCAAATATCGAGGTCGACGACCCGACCGGCGACGCCGAACTCCTGATGATCGGCTGGGGCAGCAGCTACGGTCCGATCGGCGAGGCCTGCCGGCGTGCGCGGCGCAAGGGCATCAAGGTCGCCCATGCGCAGTTGCGCAATCTCAATCCGCTCCCGGCCAACCTGGGCGAGGTGCTGCGTCGCTACCCCAAGGTCGTGCTGCCGGAGATGAACCTCGGCCAGCTCGCGCTGCTGTTGCGCGGCAAATTCCTGGTCGATATTCAGTCGGTGACGAAGGTAGAAGGCATGGCGTTCCTGGCCGACGAGGTCGAGGGCATCATCGATGCCGCGCTGGACGGGACGTTGGGCGACAAGGAAATTGATAAGGCCAAGTTCGCACGGTTGGCGGCGGCCACCGTGGAGACTGGTGTGGGAGCCAACCTATGACAGACGTGATCGGGACGGATCTGGGACTGACCCCACTGTCCAAGACCAGTGGGGTGCCCACCACCGACGAGCCGCAGAAGGCCAAGGACTTCGCCAGTGACCAGGAGGTCCGGTGGTGCCCCGGATGCGGTGACTACGTCATCCTCAACACCATCCGCAATTTCCTGCCGGAACTCGGGCTGCGCCGCGAGAACATCGCGTTCGTCAGCGGCATCGGATGCTCGAGCCGTTTCCCGTACTACCTGGAAACGTACGGGTTCCACTCGATCCACGGCCGTGCGCCGACGATCGCGACCGGGCTGGCCCTGGCGCGTGAGGACCTATCGGTCTGGGTCGTCACCGGTGACGGCGACGCGCTGTCGATCGGCGGCAACCACTTGATCCACGCGCTGCGCCGCAACGTGAACATCACGATCCTGCTGTTCAACAACCGGATCTACGGGCTCACCAAGGGCCAGTACTCGCCGACCTCCGAGGTCGGAAAGGTCACCAAGTCCACGCCGATGGGCTCGCTGGACTACCCGTTCAATCCGCTGTCGCTGGCGCTCGGCGCCGACGCGACATTCGTCGGCCGCGCGCTGGACTCCGATCGCAAGGGTCTGTCCGAGGTACTTCGCGCGGCGGCCGCTCACCGCGGCGCCGCACTGGTCGAGATCCTGCAGGACTGCCCGATCTTCAATGACGGCTCCTTCGACGCGTTGCGCAAGGAAGGCGCCGAGGAGCGGCTCATCAATGTCAGCCATGGCGAGCCGATCACGTTCGGAGCCGACGGCGAGTACTGCGTGGTGCAGTCCGGCTACGGGCTTGAGGTCGCCAAGACCGCCGACGTGTCGGCCGACGAGATCGTCGTCCACAACGCCACGGTGGAGGACCCGGCATACGCGTTTGCGCTCTCCCGGCTGTCCGAGCAGAACCTCGAGCACATGGTGATGGGCATCTTCCGTCAGGTCAGCAAGCCCACCTACGACGATGCGGCGCGCAGGCAGGTCGTATCTGCGCGTGAAGCCAAGCCGCATGACACGGCCGCACTGCAGTCGCTGCTTCGCGGCAAGGACACCTGGACCGTCGACTAACGTCTGCGTCATGACAACCCGAATCCCGCTTGCTGCAGTCATTCTGGCCGGCGGGGCAGCCAGCCGGATGGGCCGCGACAAGGCCGGCGTGCAGTACGAAGGCACCACGCTCCTGGAGCGCGCGGTCTCGATCGTGAGTCCCCGGTGCTCGCCCGTGTTCGTGATCGCCGCACCAGGACAACCGCTGCCCACTGTTGAGGCTGAAGTGCTGCGCGACGAGGTTCGTGGCGTCGGGCCGCTGCTGGCGACGGGCCGGGGACTGCGGGCCGCCGCGGACGCCGGACTGGAGCTGGCATTCGTGTGTGCGGTGGACATGCCGCTGCTTGATGTCGATCTGATCGACGAACTCGCAGGTCCGGCGGTGCGTCTGCGCGCCGACGTGGTGTTGCCGTGGGACGGCCGCGTCCACTACCTGGCCGGGGTCTACCGGACCTCGCTGGCTGACCGTGTCGATACGCTGGTCGCGGCGGGGGAGCGCAGCATGCGCGCGTTGGTGGACCGGGTCGATACACAGCGGATCGTCATGCCCGAGCAGCCGGCACTGACCAACGTAAACACGGCCGCCGACCTGAGTGCGGCAGTACCGCCGCAAATAGCCTAGCAAATTTGCTGATTACTACGTCTGAATTTTACGTTTAACGCGCAGAATTTGCCGCGGCCCAATTCACTCGAATAATTGTTGTGATAAGCGCGCATCCGTGAACTCTGGTATTTCGCCTCACGCGCGGTGCCCAGTCAGGCAAAGCTGTCATGAGATACCTTGGACGGCAACCATTTTGGCATGTCAATCGGCTATTTCAGTCGTGAATTGTGTCAGGGTTCGAGTAGAACTCGACGTCTCAGCGGCCCACTCTCTCCGTGGGTTTTACGATGTCCGAGCGTGCCGGTCACGGCCAGGTAGTTTGACGGGTGGGTCGCCGGCTGAGGTCGGTCTACATACCTCACCGAGGACGCAAACAGTGGATCAAAAGACCAGTAATACCAGTAACTTTCGCGAACAAGAGTGCGATGCCGATCAGGCTGGCCCCAGAGATGCCTCGACCGCTGGTGTTCGGATTTCACCGAAATGCCCACGAACACAGCAGTTTTCGACAGAGCGAGAGCCGCCTGTCGGGTTACGGGGTCAGCCAACCGCTCGCGGAGAACACGCGGGTGAGGGCTCTAAACAGTGATTTATCCAGTCGTGTCGTCGATTTCGGCTCGCCTCGGCGGCGAATCGGGTGTCCCAGCTCACAAAATGATCGTGATTTGAATCACGGCGAGAGGCCGGGCCTGCGGATTCCGTACCCGCGTCAAACGCGCAGCTGACCTGCACAGACGATTCTCAGGTTCGCCCGTGATCTTCCCGTGATCTGTCCGCGACACGTTCATCACGAATATGACTTTGTGTCAATGGGTTTGTACGGTCTATTTGTCTCCATAGTGAGCAAATAATTTCAAAACCAAGAACCTGCGTGTGAGTGGGGCCGTGGAGGGCGAGTTCGCCTTCGTCGGCCGTCGGGCTCACGCCCGGTGGGGCGAATCGCGCCTCCCCCTGCCGCACCTGACCGAGACGGTGCGGCCTATCTCCCTCGCCTGTGTACAGGCAGCTGCGCCCGCGCGTCCGCGCGGGTGTTGATGGCGCGCGCTTGGCGAAAGGATCGAAGTGAAGAACATCCGCAAGACGTTTGGTCTGGCCGCCATCGCCGGTGCGCTCGCTGTGGCACCGCTGGCGTTGGCGACCGGCACCGCGAATGCGGAGAGCGGGGTGGACTGGGATGCCGTCGCGGCCTGCGAGTCCGGCGGCAACTGGGGCACCGCGACCGGTAATGGCTACTACGGCGGCCTGCAGTTCACCATGGGCACCTGGCACGCCAACGGCGGTTCGGGCTCACCGCAACACGCCAGCCGTGATGAGCAGATCCGGGTTGCCGAGAACGTTCTGCGTACGCAGGGCATCAGGGCGTGGCCGGTCTGCGGCAGGCGCGGCTAGTCCCCACAGACTGCAAAGGCGGTGCTGGGCTTTCGCCTGGCACCGCCTCTTCTTTCTCAGAGGCCTCCTACACCAATTAAGTAACGAATAAAACTTTTGACACTCGCGTAACACGTGATGTTCATCACCCGAAACACCTGATAGCCGCATCGGGAGAACGCACAAGTTCCTCACCGCGGGCCTTGTTTCAAACGGTCGGGGAAGGACCGCAGAGATGAACATTCCTAAGGCTGTCACCAAGGGCCTGTTGGCCACCGCCATCGCCGGGGCGCTTGGCGTCGTTCCGATGGCCCTTTCGACGGGCACCGCCAACGCCGACACCGTGAACTGGGATGCCATCGCCCAGTGCGAGTCGGGTGGTAACTGGTCCACCAACACCGGCAACGGCGCGTACGGCGGCCTGCAGTTCAAGCAGGCCACCTGGTCCGCCAACGGCGGCGCAGGCAATCCCGCGACCGCCTCGCGCTCCGAGCAGATCCGCGTCGCCGAGAACGTCCTGCGCTCGCAGGGGCTCGGCGCCTGGCCGAAGTGCGGCGCTCAGGCCGGCAGCCCAGCCGTGTGGGCCAACCCCGCGATGCCGACAGCGCCGACCATGACGACCGGCTGCGCCGCCATGCCCTCCACCGGCCTTTTCGGTTTCATCAACCCGCGCCAGATGTGCTCGGCCCTGCTTCATCCGCTGGGCACGTTGGGGGCGTGACGCTGAAATCGTTGCCCTGCGGGTCGACGAGCATTCCTGGATTCGTCTGCACTGTCCATTGCCATCGATTCGGGACCACCCGTTCGTCGTTCACCCGGACGAACTTCCAGACCAGGTCATCCCAGCCCGCTGAGCCGTAGAGCCAGCGCGGAGTGCCATCAGGCCCGTTGCGGACCTCGGCGCCGACCTGATCGGCCCACCAGGCCGCGAGCTCCTCGGGCCGGTCACTGTCGGTGCAAACCGCAAACGCCCGCGCCGGCGGTCTCTCGTCCAGGCCAGGGTCGAGAAACGCGCAGAACTCGTTGCCCTCGACGTCGGCTAGCGTCACGCGCTCAGGAGGAAAGTCGGCGAGCACCCGGGCGCCTAGATCCAGGAGCCGCTCGATGCCGCGGACATAGACGTCCAGATGCACCCGGTTCTTCACCGTCTTGGCTCGCGTCTGTGGGCGGAACTTCAACAGCGCGCGCTGCGCCGGCTCGC